>JBASAV010000258.1:0-6998 GCA_049650785.1 Lewinella sp.
CGGTTGCTTGGCAGAGTACCGCATTACAGATGCTACCCCGACAGAAGATACTGGAAATAGGCACAGGTTCTGGGTACCAAGCGGCCGTTCTTTCTCTTCTCGGTGGCCGCGTCTTTACCGTGGAACGTCATAAGCCGCTGTACAAAAAGGCCCGCCTGACCCTTAAAAAATTGCGGTTGGACCGCGGCATTCGATTTTTCCTCCGCGATGGAAATAAAGGCGTTCCGGAAATGGCTCCCTACGACAGGATTTTAGCCACCGCCGGCGCCCAGGATATCCCACCCGCTCTACTGGAACAGCTGACCATCGGTGGTATACTGGTCATACCCATAGGCCCGGAGGATGAAAATCAACAACTTCTCCGTATCACACGAACCAGAGAGGATAAATATGATCGGGAGGAACTGGGACTTTGTCGCTTCGTCCCCTTCCGCGAGGGGCTGGCCTGATTAGGCGGCATCATCCCGATAGCTACGCAGGGCGCGATACACGTCGCGGTGAATTTGGCTTCGGGTATGGTACTCTAGCAATCGCTCGTTTGCCGGGTCGGGGTGGATGCGATTAGTGAGAAATACGAAGACCAGGTCATTCACCGGGTCCGCCCAAACACTGGTGCCGGTATAGCCGGTGTGCCCTACGGTCCGGTCGGAGGCTCCCGCCGCAATAACACTGCCGTAAGCGCCCGCTAGCCGGTCGAAACCCAGCGCGCGATAATTATACGGTCCCCGACCGGTGAATAAAGCTACGGTGCCTTCCGACAGAAGCTGCTTTCCCGCGAACGCGCCGCGATCGTTGAGTAATTGAAACAAACGGGCGAGGTCATGGGCGTTCCCGAAAAGGCCCGCGTGTCCCGCGACACCACCCAACATGGCGGCCCCTTCATCGTGTACGTACCCCTGAAGCTCTCCACGCCCCATCCACTTGTCAACTATCGTAGGGATCAACTGTCGCGCCGGAAAACGGTCGCGTGGACGGAAGGCCAGCCGGCCTAGGCCCATCGGCTCGTAAATGTGTTCTGCCACAAAGCTATCCAGCGATTGCCCACTGATGGACTCGACAATCAATTGCAGCAGCACGTAGTTCACGTCGCTGTACCGGTACACCGGCCTGCGCGTATACTCCACCCGATCCAGGGAATGACGCAGTAACTCGGGTGTCCGATTGTCCAGCCAACGGGTCGCGCTTAATGGCAAACCGTGTAGTGGATCGGGGGCGTCCCGAATAAAATCATCATTGAAATAGGGGTAGATCGGAAGGCTCGGCTGAATGCCGGTGTGGTGGCTCAGTAATTGATCGATGCGGTAGTTTCCCGGCACCTTCCTGGTGTACTCCGGCAAATAATCCGAAACCCGCGCCTCGAGATCGATCAGCCCGTCGTCGTACAGCTTCATCACGGCTAGCGTAGTGGCCGCTGCCTTCGTGACCGAAGCCAGATCGTAAAGGTCCGATACCTTCACCGGTTCTTCCTTGCTGTACCGATGGAAGCCGTAGGACCGCTCATAAATCACCTGCCCCCCCTTCAAGACGGTCAGCTGCGCTCCGGGAGTAGCATGGTAGCGCACTGCCCGATTAATGGCATTATCAATTTTCTCGAACTTGAACCGATCCACGCCAAGCTCTTCCGGGTTTCGGTAGCCGGGCTGAACGGCCGGTATTACGATGCCCCGCCCGTCGACAAGATGTCCCCGTAGTGGCCGGGCCCCGAATAGCGCCTGGGCAACGGTGTTTTCGGCCTCCTTCGACCGCAGCGGTACATTGATCCACGTCCAGCTATCCGGGACCTCCACCAAGTTAGGGTCGCCGTAGTGGACGATAATCAGGCTGTCTACCTGGCGCAAACTATCGTACCAGCTAGCACCGCTTGCTACCCCGGGTGCGTCGTTGACGATCAGGACGGTGGGTATATCATTGGCGAGGGGCAGGGCAGCTGGCATCCCGTCAACCAACGGTAGAGCCTGCACGTCCGTAAAACGACGCGCCATCTGTAGCAACTGCTGTGGTTTCTCCCCTTCCTGGTAAATAAGCCGTAAAGGATATAGACTTTCCAGCGGCAACTGCGTCCCGCCGTGCTGAACCAGGGTCATGGACTGAAACAGGCCCGCTCCCCTTTTCAGATCTCCTTCTACGTCGAGGCTCAGCTCGGGCCAGCCGTGTGGTGTGGGGAGCGTATCGGAGCTTTCGATGTGAGTGAGCGCATCCAGGACGTCGGCCGATACAAGGACTTTCGGACGCTCTATTTCTTCCTCCCCCCACAACAAGCTCGAAAACCATTCTACTACCCACTCGCCCCAGCCCGGGGAGGAATTCTCCTTTGCAGACAGAAATAGCAAACAAGTGATTAATGTGAAAAGCTTCAGATTCATTGGGGCGCGAACGTTTAAGTGTAGGGGTTATTGCCGTGTTAAAAAGGTTTCTCGTTACTACCTTGCCGCTATGGAAGCCAATACCGCCCTACTATACTTCCTGCTAACGGGCCTGGGTGTTATAATGGGTTCCCTTCTGGCCTGGTTGTACCTGCAATCCCGCTTCAGCCGCACGCACCTGGAAAAGGAGGGGGTAAAACGGGATTATGTCGGCCGGGAGCTCCACGATCAGCTCCGTAGCGATGCGGACCTGCACTACGAGAACCTCCAGGAGCATATCCACTTAGTAGCGGATCTGAAGTCACAAAACGCTACGCTGAGTGCTAAAAATGACCACTTGCATCAGCGCCTGGGACAGCAACAAGCGGAGATGGAACGCCTACAGGTGGCCTCCATCGCCCAGTTTGAGAAGACGGCAGAGCGATTATTCCAAGAGAAGAGCGAGCGCTTTACGCAGCAGAATGCCCGTCAATTAGATGGGCTGCTCAGCCCGCTAAAGGAACGCATCCAGGGCTTCGAGGACCAGATCCAGAAGCGCTACCTCGACGAGACGAAGGAACGCGTGACCCTGCGTACCGAAATCAAGAACCTGCAAGAACTCAACCGTCAGATTAGCCTGGAGGCCAATAATTTGGCAGGCGCCTTAAGAGGAAACACCAAGGTACAAGGCGACTGGGGCGAATGGCAGCTACTTACCTTACTCGAGGCGAGCGGTCTGCAGGAAGGGGTACATTTTTTCTCCCAATCAAGCTATACGGATGAGGACGGACGTCAGAAGCGACCGGACTTCATCATCAATTTACCGGACAGTAAGCACCTGGTGGTAGACAGTAAGGTCTCCCTCAACGCCTACGAGCGATACTGTAGTTGCCCGGAAAATGATCAGACAGCCCGCCAATCCGAAGCCACCAATCACCTGCGGAGTCTCCGCAGTCATATTTCGGACCTGGCCAGTAAAAACTACACGCGGCTGTACCAGATCAACTCGCCGGACTACCTGCTGCTGTTCGTACCTATCGAGCCGGCACTAGGGCTAGCCCTCCAGACCGACAAACAGCTTTTCATCGAGGCCCTGCAGAAGAATATCGTACTGGTTACCCCCTCTACCCTACTGGCTACCCTCCGGACGGTCAGCTATATCTGGAAACAAGACAACCAGAAAAAGAACGTGCTGGAGATCGCCCGCCAGAGTGGGTTACTGTACGACAGCTTCGTGAGCTTCACGGACGAGCTCCAAAAAATTGGCCAGCGCCTTGACCAGGCGCAGAGCTCTTATCACTCGGCCCTGACGAAATTGAGCACGGGTGGGAAGTACGGGGCGACCCTCATCGGCCGTGCGGAAAAACTTCGTAAGTTGGGCGCCAAGGCCAAACGGCGGATCGATAGCCGTCTGCTGGAGGAAGAGTAAACCCAAACCAAAGATCATGCAAAAAACCGTTTCCGATGCGCGGGCAGCCATCGAAGGAATTAAGGATGGGATGACCCTTATGCTCGGTGGCTTCGGCCTTTGTGGTATTCCGGAAAAAACCATCACCGCACTTGCCGATAGCGGCATCACCGATCTGACCTGTATCTCAAATAATGCCGGAGTCGATGACTTCGGTCTCGGTCTGCTACTCCAGAGTCGGCAAATACGCAAAATGATCGCCAGCTACGTTGGCGAGAATGCGGAATTCGAGCGCCAAATGTTGAGCGGCGACCTGGAAGTCGATCTCATTCCCCAGGGTAGTCTGGCCGAACGCTGCCGCGCGGGTGGCGCCGGCATTCCGGCCTTCTTCACGCCGGCTGGCTACGGCACCGAAGTGGGTGAAGGCAAAGAGATACGCGAATTCAACGGGAAGCCGCATATTCTGGAAATGGCCCTGACGGCTGACTTTGCGATCGTGAAGGCCTGGAAGGGCGATCGGGACGGTAACCTTATATACAAGGGCACCGCCCGCAACTTCAACCCCGTCATGGCCATGGCGGGTACCATAACTATTGCGGAGGTGGAAGAACTCGTAGAACCCGGGGAACTGGATCCCAACCAAATCCACACTCCCGGGGTATTCGTACAGCGGATATTCCAGGGCCAGAACTACGAGAAACGCATCGAACAACGTACAACCCGCTAAGCTATGCTAGATAAGAAAGGAATTGCCCAGCGGATCTCCCGCGAACTACAAGACGGCTGGTACGTCAACCTCGGCATCGGCATCCCCACCCTCGTGGCCAACTTCGTGCCCGACAACATTGAAGTCACTTTCCAGTCCGAGAACGGCATACTGGGTATGGGCCCCTTCCCCCGCGAGGAGGAAGTCGATGCCGACCTAATCAATGCTGGCAAGCAGACCATCACGGCACTCCCCGGCGCGGCCATTTTCGACAGCGCCACCAGCTTCGCCATGATTCGCGGCCGGCATATCCAACTCACGGTGCTCGGTGCCATGGAGGTCTCCGACACCGGCGACATCGCCAACTGGAAGATTCCCGGTAAACTCGTCAAGGGTATGGGCGGGGCCATGGATTTAGTAGCTTCCGCGGAAAACATCATCGTAGCCATGATGCACACCAATCGCGCGGGAGAATCAAAGTTACTTACCGAATGTAGCCTGCCCCTGACCGGCGTAAAGTGCGTCAAAAAGATCGTCACCAACATGGCGGTCTTGGAGGTAACGCCAGACCGTGGCTTCCGCCTACTCGAGCGCGCTCCCGGAGTAACCGTCCAGGAGATCAAGGACGCCACCGCCGGACGCCTGGTCGTTGATGGTGATATACCGGAAATGCAACTCGACCTAGCGTGATATTGGCCGTCATTCCGGCACGGTACGCCAGCACCCGCTTCCCGGGTAAGCCGCTAGTAGATGTGGGCGGTGAAACGCTGGTACAACGTGTATACCAGGCGGTCGGTCGAGTTCCCGCCATCGATCAGGTCGTAGTAGCTACCGACGATTCCCGCATTTTCGACCACGTCCGAGCGTTCGGAGGGGAAGCCCGTATGACTTCCTCCGACCATCCCTCTGGTACGGACCGGGTGGCAGAAGCAGCCACTCACTATCCCGACGCCCGCATCATCATCAATGTACAGGGAGACGAACCTTTCATCCGGGCCGATCAGATCGATGCCATACTCCACTGCTTTGATGACGAGCAGACCGATCTGGCGACACTGGCGGCCCCGGTACGCGACGAACACGCTTTGCTATCCCCCAATGTGGTGAAGGTGGTATGCGACTCCCGCGGTCGGGCGCTTTACTTCAGTCGGCATGCGATTCCTTACTTGCGCGATGTTCCTATCGGTCGCTGGATTGAGGAAGAAAAACATCTCCAGCACATCGGGATGTATGCCTTCCGGGCGGAAGTCTTACCCGAGCTTACCGGCCTGGCACCTGCCAAGCTCGAACGGGAAGAAAGCCTGGAACAACTCCGGTGGTTATCGGCCGGCTACGCCATTCAGGTTGCGCTGACAGATAAACCTAGCCTGGGTATCGATACCCCCGCCGATCTGGAGGAAGCCCTGCGCCGACTCAGATAGCCGTTGATGCCGGTGTAGTTTCGGGGAAACTGGCCCGATAGAAGGTTTGCTTTCCTAGCCGACGGTTTTGGAAATACGCGCGCAAAGTGAAAGTCGAACTAGTAAAGGCAATTGCGTCCCAGGGTATTTCCTCCTCCCGGAACAGACGGCATTCGAGCGATTCGGGACCCACACCGTATTCACCATTCACTAATTCTCCGACGAACTGAAGATATACCTGATTCACCTTCTGTAGATTGTAGAGCGTGATCAGGTAAGCAACGTCCACTTCCGCGGCGGCTTCCTCGCGAACCTCCCGGCGGGCCCCGGATTCCACGCTTTCCCCATTTTCCAGGTAGCCACTGGGAACGTTCCACAGGCCGTGCCTCGGTTCGATGGCCCGTCGGCAGAGCAATACGCGATCCTGCCACACGGGCAAACAACCGGTAACCACCTTCGGATTCTGGTAGTGAATGGTCTGGCAGTTATTGCAAACGATTCGCTCCTGGTTGTCCAGATCGGGTACCCGGAGCACCAGATCGGCCGAGCCGCAGTGGGAACAGTAATTCATCCTGCAAGATAGTTCCTTCTCTAGGGTTCAGGATCAATCCACGATCTGCCTGAATAACCGCAGCGAATCGTTATTGAAGGCAACCAGGTAGGCAGACTCCGCATTGACGAGGCCGATAGCTTCCATATTCCGGACCTGGCCGGAGGGGGCGTTAGCCGGGTAGGTCACACGCATTTCCCCGCTCGTGTCAATCGCCAGCACCCCGAGCCTCCCGGCATCGTACCATCCCAATTCTATATTGGCGTTTAGAAAATTACCACCTACAAGGAACCGTGTCGTGGTTGCGTCGCCCGCCACTTGCTGGATAGCGTGAATGGACGACCATTGGAGCGATTCGGGCAGGGCCGTACTCCGGAAAGATCCGTCACTACCCTGCTGAAGTAGCATACTTTGCATGGACTGGATCTCGAAAACCGTAGCCTCCGCCCAGGCCGATTGACCAAACAGTTCGGGCAGGTCGGCACGGGCGAAATCGCGGGCGTAGATGTACTTCTTTTTAAGTGCCGGTAGTTGCTTCACTATTTCGGCGTAGTTGGCAAAGGCGATTTCCCGGCCGTCAACGTAATAAGTC
>JBASAV010000259.1:0-2718 GCA_049650785.1 Lewinella sp.
GTCATGCTGGTTACTACCCGCGCTTCGGCTACCGACCGGCCCGCGATTTCGGCATCAAATTACCTTTCGACGTACCCGCCGAGAATGCGCAGGCCGTCGAACTTCGGTCGGGTGCCCTCAAAGGGATCGTAGGTCGGGTTCGGTATCCAAAGGCCTTTACGGAGTAAGGGACTATTGCGGCGCTTGGGGTCGGTACCGTTTAACGGGGGATAGGTAATATATTGACCTGCCGTCCCGTCGATCAATGTCTGCCCATGCATCCCTCCCCGCTGTCAATTTTATGCTTATTCGTAATCGGATATTTACCGGTGGCCGGGCAGATTCCGGGTCCGGACCTCGACCGAAGCCCCTGGCCCGCCGAGTGGATCACCGCACCGGACGCGGAACCGGATGCCTACGGGGTCTACTATTTTCGCAAAGCCATCGAGGTGGCGGCGGGGACGGATACGTACCCGATCTATATTTCCGCGGATAATGTGTATGAACTGTACGTCAATGGCACCTTCGCGGGGCGCGGACCGGTCAAGAGCGACCTGGACCACTGGAACTACGACAGTCTCGATCTGGCCACTTACCTCCGGCCAGGTGCCAATACATTGGCCGTACGGGTTTGGAATGCCGGCCGATACCGACAGGAAGCGCAGATCAGCTACCGGACGGCGCTGATCGTGCAGGGAGTAAACCAGGATGCCGCGGCAGTCAAGACGGATACCAGCTGGGTTTGCCAGCCGGATAGCAGCTACCGGCCCGTTCCGGTCAATCCGTACGGACCCCGGGAGGATATGATCAGCCTTCCCGGGTATTACGTGGCGGGACCCGGAGACCGGGTGGATATGGCGCACCGGGTCCGGGGGTGGATGGAGCCGAACCTGGACGTTACCGACTGGTCCGCCGCCGGGACTATCTCGCGCGGCATTCCCCGAAATTCCGTAGGTATGGATGCCCGGCAGCCCTGGCGACTCATCCCCTCTCTCGTACCGCAGATGGACCAACGACCGGAGCGCTTTGCGAGGGCGCGACGGGCGGAAGGGATTTCGGTCCCGGAGGGATTCGTGGATGGCCAGGCGGACGTCACCATCCCCGCCCAGAGCACCGCGACCATTTTACTCGATCAGGGCTATTTGACCAATGCTTATCCGCAGCTAATAATGAATGGGGGAGCAGGTGCCGAGATCGTGCTGGTTTACGCCGAAGCCCTGTACGAGGAGGATCTACGGACCAAAAATGACCGGAACGTGGTGGCCGGTAAGCGGATACTGGGTCGGCAGGACAGTCTCTTTACGGATGGTTCGGACGGGCAGGTGTTTATGCCGCTTTCTTACCGCACGTACCGTTATGTGGAACTTCGGATCACCACTGCTGATGACCCGTTGACGATAGAAAGCCTGGATGCCGTCGCAGTGGGCTATCCCTTCGAGCGGGCGGCTACGCTGGAAACCTCCGTAGCTGAAATGGACACCCTCCTGGACATTGGTTGGCGGACGGCCCGCCTGTGTGCGATGGATACGTATATGGATTGTCCGTACTGGGAGCAACTGCAGTACATCGGCGATACGCGGATCCAGGCCCTGGTATCCCTTTACAATAGCGGCGACGACCGGCTGGTCAGAAACGCACTGAACCTGATGAATTACAGCCGCCAGCCGGAGGGCATCACGCTGAGCCGGTATCCTACCAACATCCGGCAGATCATCGCGCCGTTTTCTTTGTGGTATATCGGCATGCTGCGGGACTATATGTGGTACGGTAACGATCCGGAATTCGTGCGGGAAAAGCTATTCGGTGCCCGGCAGGTGCTGGACTACTTCAGCGGTTTTCAGGATGCCGACGGGTCGCTCCGGAATGTGCCGAATTGGGCCTACTCCGACTGGGTCAACGAATGGCCCCGCGGGGAGCCACCCCGGAGTGCAGCCGGCTATTCGGCGGTGCTCGACCTGCAGCTCCTGCTGGCTTACCAGAATGCCCGACAACTGGAAGAGGAACTGGGTATGCCGGTTTTCGCCGATCAGTATGGGGGGGAGATCGACCGGCTGTCGGCGACCATCCGAAACAAATATTGGGACGCGGCGCGCGGCTTGTTTGCAGACACAGACGACCACGACGGGTATTCTCAGCACGCGAATGCATTGGCTATCCTGGCCGGTCTCGTGCCTGATTCTGCGCTGGAGGACCTTGGGCGACGCTTGCTTTCCGCGGGGGATCTGGCACCCGCCTCTATTTATTTCAAGTATTACTTACACCAGGCGCTCACGCGGGCGGGGCTGGGAAATGATTACCTGGACTGGCTGGATATATGGCGGGAGAATATCGATTTAGGTCTGACCACCTGGGGGGAAGATTCAGACGTGGCGGATACGCGGTCGGATTGCCACGCGTGGGGGTCTAGTCCGAATATCGAGTTTTACCGGACGATCCTGGGTATTGATAGTGGGTCGCCGCACTTCCGTACGGTGCGGATTGCGCCGCACTTGGGGGCGATTCGGCGGATCAGTGGGTCGATACCGCATCCGGCCGGGGTGATTGAGGTGGGGTATGATCTGGAGGCTGGGGAGGCACGCGTTACCTTGCCGGTGGGGGTGACCGGGGAGTTTATATGGGGGGAGCGGGTGATTGAGTTGACTGGTGGGGAGAATTTGGTGGGGCTTTAGGGAGTTGTTGAGTTTTACCGCGGGTAGCACGGATTTATTGGTGGATTTACTCGCTTCGCTGGTGGTTTTA
>JBASAV010000260.1:0-10135 GCA_049650785.1 Lewinella sp.
AGATGTCGAAAAGGATGGAACCTACCACCTGTTCTTCCGCATGCATACCTGGCGATCCAGCGACAACAGTTTCTGGGTACAGGTAGACCAGTCGCCCTGGATCAACTTCTCGGAGTTCGTTGGCGGAAGCCCGATCTCTACGCAGGATTTCCAATGGATCAAGGTAAATAACAGCGGTTCCGATCTGAGCTTTGCCCTGGCTGCCGGAGAGCACACTATCCGAATTGCCAACCGTAGCTCCTATACGATGCTTGACAAGATGCTTCTCTCTCCCTCCAAGTCGCTACCGGCTGATATGGGTGGTGAGGCAGTAAACTGTAGCAGTAACTTTACCGGTAATCAACCGGAAAGTGAATTGACTAGCGATAGTCGTTTGGATCTGAATGCAGACGGTGAGGAAATCCTTGAGATATTCCCCAACCCGGTTGAGGATCAACTGAATGTTCGCCTGAGCAGCGATCAGACCGGACGCGTTTCGGTAATGATCCTGGATGTCCACGGACGTCTGGTGCGTGAAGTCAAACTGGATAAAGAGGATACCCTCCTTTCTACCGAACTAGATGTCGCTAATCTCCCGATGGGAACGTATAACCTGCGTATCCTGACGGGTGACCGCCAACTGTTACGGACGTTTATCAAACTGAGGTAATCGAGATACCTGACAGAAGTGAGAAGGCCCGGAAAGAAATTTCCGGGCCTTTTTTATGATATCAGGCTCCAGCCCTTAACGGTCCGAAAGTGACGGTCCAGGTATGTCCCCAGGGCGGCGTGTTCCGGAGATTGCAAATCAGGATCATTCTGGAGAATACTCTTCGCGTGTTCCCGGGCTACGGTGAGGATGCGTCCGTCCTGTGCCAAATCGGCAATCCGCATCTGTAGCACGCCGCTCTGTTGCGTGCCATCGATCATACCCGGGCCCCGTAATTTTAGGTCCGCCTCCGCAATTTTGAACCCGTCGGTAGTGTCTACCATGGTGTTGATACGCTGCCGGCTCTCCTTACTCAGCTTCACGCTGGACAACAGGATGCAGTAGCTTTCCGCCGCTCCGCGACCCACCCGGCCCCGCAACTGATGAAGTTGGCTCAGTCCAAAGCGCTCGGTATGGACAATGACCATGATGGTAGCATTCGGGACGTTAACCCCAACCTCAATTACGGTGGTGGCCATCATGAGCTGGGTTTCCCCCTTTTTAAAGCGGGCCATCTCATAATCTTTGTCCTCCGGCTTCATCTTGCCGTGCACGACGCTGATTTGATACTCGGGGCGGGGAAATTTATGGAGCATTTCGTCGTACGCCGCTTCCAGCGCGAGGAGATCGAGCTTTTCGTTTTCTTCAATGAGGGGGTAGACAACGTAGGCCTGTCTTCCTTTGGCGATCTCCTCCCGTATCCGCCCAAAGACACGCTCTCTGCGGTGTTCCGTAAAATGAACCGTCTTGATGGGGGTGCGGCCCGGGGGTAACTCGTCGATGACACTCACATCCAGGTCGCCGTAAGCCGTCATGGCCAGCGTGCGGGGTATAGGCGTGGCCGTCATCACCAGCACATGGGGAGGGTAGGGGAGATTCTTCTTCCACAACTTTGCCCGTTGTTTCACCCCGAAACGGTGCTGTTCGTCGATTATGGCCAGGCCGAGATTCTTGAAGACGACGGGCGGCTCAATTAAGGCATGGGTGCCGATGAGTACATCGATTTCCCCGGCGGCCAACCGCTCTAGTAATTCCCTGCGCGTTTTGCCCTTCACGTTGCCGGAAAGAAAAGCTACCGTTATTCCCATCTCCGCGAGGTACTCCTGGATGGATTCGTAGTGCTGGTAGGCCAGAATTTCCGTCGGTGCCATCAAGCAGGCCTGGAACCCGTTGTCGAGGGCCATGAGCATGCTCATCAATCCCACCATGGTTTTCCCGGAACCCACGTCACCCTGGAGTAGTCGATTCATCTGGATACCGCGGCCCAGATCCTGCCGGATCTCCCGAAGTACACGCTTCTGGGCGCCGGTCAATTCGAATGGCAGGTGATCCCGAAAAAATCGATTGAAATGCTCCCCGATCTCTCCGAAGACGTAGCCGGCTACGTTTGCCTCCCGATTAACTTTCAATTGGATCAGTCGGAGCTGAAGAAGAAACAACTCCTCAAATTTTAAGCGCCGGCGCGCCGCATCGAGCTCTATCTGGTTAGCGGGTAGGTGAATGGCGGCTACCGCACGGTAGTGGCTAATCAGCTGAAGCTCCTTGCGAAGGTACTCAGGCAGCATATCCGGGAGGTCGGCCTCGGTTAAGTGGTCGAGGATACCGCGAATCAGCTTCCGCCTGCCCCGGGTATCCAGGCCACGTTTGTTTAGCTTTTCGGTGCTGGCGTATACGGGTTCGAACGTAGCCGCACTTTCGGATCGACCGGCATTGGCAAGCTCCATCTCCGGGTGGGCGATACTCAACCGGCCATTAAATTCCTGGACGGTACCGAAGCAGACGTACTCCTCGCCAATTTGAAAGGTGCGATCAAGATAATTTACCCCCCTAAACCAGACTAATTCCAGCGCTGCGCCGCTATCATCGCGTAAGCGTCCGACCAACCGTTTTTTGCGCTGCTCCCCTTTGACAACCAGATTGACCAGCTTGCCCTTGACCTGGACATTCCCCTGATCGGGTAAGATATCAATGATCCGATGGAATTTCGTGCGGTCTACGTAGCGAAAAGGGTAGCTGTAGAGCAGATCGCCAAGCGAAAATATCATCAGTTCCTTACCGAGCAATTCCGCTTTAGCCGGTCCGATCCCCGGTAAGCTAGCGATGCCACGATCGAGCAATCCCGCCTTAGGAGCCGATGGAACCATTCCTTTTTAAAACAATTTGGTGTAAATATAAGCAGCCTATCAGCAACTGCCAAGCTTAAGCTCCCATCCGTGCCCGCATAGCTTCAAACAGCAGGATGCCGGCGGCTACGGAGACGTTGAAGCTGTTGAGCGTACCCGCCTGGGGGATACGGAAGGTCTGGTCTGCCGCCCGATTCACGCCTTCGCTGATGCCTTCGTCTTCCGCCCCCATGACGATGCACAGCGGCCCGGTCAGACCTACGTCTTTGAGGTAAACCTCCGCCGCGAGATCGCTGGCGATGACTTTCACACCGCTCATCCGCAGGTATTCCACCGTATTCACGAGGCTCTTTTCACGGCACACCGGAATGCGACTCAGCGCTCCCGCACTACTCTTCACCGCATCGGCGGTCAGGCCGGCACTATTCTTCTGGGGTATAATGATGGTGTGCGCCCCACAAACCTCCGCGCTCCGGGCGATCGCTCCGAGATTACGTACGTCGGTCACACCATCCAGGAGCAGCAAGAGCGGAGTCTCTCCCCGCTCGTAGATCATGGGCAGCAGGTCTTCCACCCGCTGGTAGGCCGCCGCCGCAAGCTGAGCCACTACCCCCTGATGATTCCCCCGCACCATGCGCTGCAGCTTGGACTGGGGAACGATCGTCATGGGAACGGCATGGAGTTTACACGCCTGGCGCAACTCCTTTTCAAATTCGCCACGCGTGCCCTGCTGTAGGAATACCTTATCCACCGGTTGCCCGGCGCCCAGTGCTTCCAGCACCGGGTGCCGGCCATAGATCACGTCGCTCTGCTTCATGCCGCAAGATAGGGAGGACCCCACCTTCACTCCGCTCCGTGGAGCGTTCGGACTACACCCACCACTAAAAGAACGGCCAGACCGATCCCGATTCTTACCCAAAAACGCTGGCGGGACATAATGACGGTTTGCAAATGATCCGGATTGGCACTTCCGGGGGTTCCCTCTCCAGCTTCCCTCACCCAGTTTTGGTGACGGGAGTTATCCAGGCCAGGTAGCGCCAATGCATAGGTGAAGGACGTATCCGGGGTTTCTTCCAGATTGTAAGAGATAGCATCCACGTAGGCGCCATCAGCAGCGTAAAGTCCGATCCGGTCACTTAGCTTATTGAGGCCGAAAGGCATCTCGTCTACTAAATCCCTCACCCCGGGATGACGACCGAGAAACTTGCTACGATCTTTACAAACTACCAGATAGCCGCCTTCCGGCAATACGGTGCGCGGGAGTATGAACCGTCGTTCACTGTCGTCAACTAAGAACCAACCGGTGAGATCTACGGTGCGGTCGCCGCGATTGTACAGTTCGATCCAATCATCGGTCAGCTCGCTTCTCGGACAGATCTCATTGATCACGATCCAGTCGGCGGCGGAATCACGGACCGCCAGGAACTCCGCCTGAACGTCATATTCCCGATCTTCCCGAAGGTCGACCGAAAGGCTGTCGGACGCTTCCTCAACTCCCTTCCAGCCGGTAAAGCGATAGCCGGGTTCGGGTACGGCCTTCAAGGCGATGGGAAAGTTCGCGAAGTAGTCTCCGTCCAGGCCATCGGTACCGACCTGCAGATTACCGTTAATTACTACATAACCGCCCAGCGAAGCAGATAATTTCACGCGTCGATCGGCCCCTGCGCCAAAATATGCCCGGTAATGTTCCCGTAGATACTGTGGGCGAAAAAGGGCAAATCGCCTTAGCTGATCCACCTGGTAATTCCACCCTTCGGGGCGTAAACCCCAGCGCACCAACTGACGGGGCATCTCGGGTTGGAGGGTCGATACGGCCTGATCTATGCGTTCGGTCACTGCTTCCGCGCTGAAGTCCGTATGCAGGTAGTCAAGGCTTCGGTTGACGAAATGGCGACGATAATCCGGGTTCGCGAGTAGCTTCCGCTGGAATAGCGTACTCCAGGGTGGATTGGGCCACACCGGGCCGTCAGGTGCCGTGAACAGCTTTAGGGTGTTGTTGGTCCAGCCCTCCGTACGGTGCAGCCCAAAGCCCTGGTCCACGTCGTATAGGATCCAACGAAATCGTCCCCCCGGTGTGTGGGGCCGCCAGTAGCGGATGTTTCCCCCGGCATCCTGGTTGTCGAAGTATGTTTGGGCGATCTGTAACTGGAGGTAGTTGTCGATGTCCATCAGCTGAGTAAGCCGGTTGTAAGCCGCCGGTTGGCTCAGGTCTGCTTCCCTCATGAAGGCCAGCAATTGTTCGTATTCCGTACCACGTCCGTGCTTTACGGACCGCTCGTGCTCCAGCAAACTCAGGGAGTCTTTGTCCACCCCGTCGTGGTGGTCTTCCAGGAATCGGGGGTTGATTTTTTCGCGCAGGTGATAGATACCCCAGTATTTTCCATTGATATAGACCTGCGCGGGACGGGCATCCTGCACGTCGAGGGACCAGCTACGGTCGCGGAGCAAGCCCGTGAGCAGGGCATCGCGGAGGAAACTTCGTCCCCAGTCGGAGCCCCCGTTGCGCAGGACCAAAAAGCGGAAGTCATCGTTTCCCTCCGGTCCAAAAAGTGGGTGATTCACCCGCTTAGTACCGTAGCGCTCCCGGCCCGACAGCGAAAAGGATTTCTGGAGATGGGCCCGACTGGCCCCACCGAAGAGGCGAAAACCCATTGTGCCGGCGTGGACGGACTCACCGTCACGCTCGAAGATCTCCACGAAAGCGGGATGCTCACGGTGGGTATCCCAATTAGGTCGTTCGGGGTCCTTTCCTTCCTCAAACCATCCGCTGCGTGCGTTGAACAGTCGCCAGGGTTCTATCCCCAGGGAGATGGTCAATAGCTCGCTATCCGGTTCGTCGATCAGGTAGCTGCCGCCGGCATTGCTGGTTGGTTGACCATTTTTGAAAATCGCGAGTCGCAAGACCGTTGATCGATCGAGTGTCAGGGCATCATCGGGAAAGCGGGTGGACCGCTCGGTGGGCTGCGAACCGTCGGTCGTGTAATGAATCACACTGCCCGAGCCGGAAGTTACCGTCACCGCCACCGGCTCAGCGTGAAATCCGGGAGCAGGTGACAGTTCCAGGTCTCCCTGGGCTAAGATCCCGAAAGGCAGTAAGGCGGCGGTGATGCACAGGATTATCCTAAGATGAAGCAAGCCGTCAGAGAATTGGTTACTTTGTGGGCCCGGCACGGACCCGGGATTCGCATTAATGTATCAAACTTTCCAATGGACTTCAGCCTGCAAAACGACCAGCTCCGTATTAAGATACAATCGACCGGCGCTGAGCTGAAAAGTCTGGTTAATCTGGCTACCGGCCGCGAATATATGTGGTCCGCCGATCCGGATGTATGGCCGAGTTACGCGCCCGTCCTGTTCCCCATCATCGGGTCCCTGAAAAATGGAGAAACCGAGATCAACGGCGAGCACTATCAAATTCCCAAGCACGGTATCATCCGGCACAGTGATAAGCTGGAATTCTTTTCCAAGCTCGAAGATCGTATCGTTTTTCGTCTGTGCAGCGACGAGGAAACGCTGGCTCAGTACCCGTTCCAGTTTGATTTCAGGATCACCTTCCGACTACGCAACGAACACCTCATCATCTACCACGAGGTGATGAATACCGACGACAAGCCCATTCTCTTTCATCTGGGCGGTCATCCCGCTTTCCGGGTGCCCTTCTTCGAGGGGGACCAGTACGAAGACTACTTCCTTCGTTTCGAGCATTCCGAAGATAGCCGCAGCTACGAGGTAACCGATCAGGGGACGGTGAGCAGCAGTACCCGGTCCGTTCCGTGGAAGGAGAACGGTACGAAGCTTCCCCTTACCCACCAGCTCTTCAAGCAGGATGCCCTAGTGTTCAAGAACCTCAAATCTCGGAGTGTTAACCTGGAAAGCCGTAATCACGGACCGGTCCTCAAGCTGGATTACGCAGGCTGGACGCACCTCGGTATCTGGGCCAAACCACAGGGTGATTTCGTCTGTATCGAACCCTGGATAGGCCTGGCGGATGCCGCCGATGGTAGTGGTAAGTTCTCCGAAAAGGAGGGTATCATCAGCCTGGAACCCAACGAGGTCTACGAGATGAGTTACGATATCAAGATCCTCTAACTTCACTACGCCCGGTACAGCGGCTCGATAGCCCGGTAAAACCGAAGCAGATCGCCTTCCTCCAATCGCCTGCCCGCCGATACCAATCGTATTTGGGTGAGCGCCCGCTCGGTCACGTCCGCCGACAGTCCGATCCGCTCGGACAGGTCCGCCGGAGGGGGCTTCCCTTCCCCCCAGCGTAGGCCGAATCGGTTGTTCAGGTGAAAGCGAAGGCTCGTCAGTTCCCGCTGCGCCAGGGCAGCATGGTTACCTTTCTCCTGGACGAGGCGACTGATCGTATCGATGAAGCGTCGGCTGGAGTTAACGCGCGCCGGTAGCATGGGAATCACCCGCTGACGTCGCTTCCCGCGAAAGAGCACGTAAAGGAATACTCCGGCCAGCAGCGTATACCAGGCAAAAGCCAGGGCACGGTGTTCCTGAATGTACCGTAGCGTCTCGTTCCCGTTTAGAAGGTTGCGACCGCCCGCGTAGTCCCGGGAGGCGTGCTGGTCCGCCCCGGCAGCCGATCGCCGGTAGCGACGGCTCGATTCGTCCCATACCGTAGGACCGGACCGAATGACGCGGAGCATTTCCTCGGGGTAGCGGTATTGGCTGGAATCCACCACGAACCAATTAGTGAAGAAAACCGGATTCGTATGCAGGTAGATATTCCCCGCTCCCCAGCCTACCCGTATGAAATTGATTCCGACGGAATCAATGGTACCCAGGACCTGGATGTCCCGGTCGGGATCGCACAACAAATACTCGGGTACCGTGTGCAGGGCGATAGCCATCGGCCGCCAAAATCTAACATTGACCAGCTCGAAACTATCCCCCTTCGGGTAGCGGAAGGCCGTCAGGGAGTCCAGATAGAACTCTGAAAATGTCGGCTCTAGCAGGCTGCTTTCTTCCGGATCGTAGCAGTCATAGGAGAAGAGCTCGAGCAACAGGTCTTCTGGCAACTGTTTGGCGGCGATGAAGGCGGTGTGACCGTCACCGACGTATTCCAGTAGTTGCTCAACGGCTGATTCCGTGTAATAGGGATACTCGCCCACGAAGAGGTAATTACTGTCCTCCAGCGAATCGAGGCGCTGAAAGTCTGCCGTATCCTGTAGCGTCACCAGCCCCTCGGGGCGGGCGGCTAGCAATTCGCGAAGGGCCAGGAGGTCGAAGGGGTCACTGCCTTCCGGATCGTAGTTCTCGGACCAGTTGGTCGACGTACAGCCGCACAGGCTAACTGTCGCCAGGAATAGGAACATGGCGCGGATCATCGGACAGCCGTTGCGGAGGGCGGTGCCGTCAGGGTTTCGCTTATCCGGTCAAACCGACTCCGTACGAGACGATAGGTGAGGGAGTCCAGGGGATACTGACCGTACCAGTACCGCTCGTAGTCCTGGGTCACTTGGCTGATCTCTTTGTGTACGGGGTGCTGCCGTAGCTGACCGAGGTAGTCACGATTGCTTAGGTCTTTCCGGTACCTGATGAGTCCGCGCTCGTTAAGCTGCTGCAGGACCCGGAGGTAATGCAGCCGTATGGCCAGGTCGAGTTGTCCCGCTTCCTCGGCGTGGATAAGTAATTCCGGGTCTACCCCTTCCCGGACCAGCGCTTCTTCGTCGATCGTCGTGTATTGAAGGTCGACGTTCTTAACGGGCACTTTTCCTGCGCTCCGCCGCCATCCCTGTACCAACAGATAGCATAGGCAGCCCAGGGCGGCGAGCAATAACACACCGATGCCGATAAGGATCGGCGAAGGGAGGGCGGAGAAATCCAGTGCGCCGACTTCTTCCATGGGGGAAGGGGGGGCTTCGGGTGCCTCCGGTGCCTCGAAAACGATCTCCTCCCGCAGGGCTTCGAGGCGCGCAGCCGGAAAAATGGCGCTGCCCTGAGCGACAATCATCGCCGGGAAAGTGCAAAAGGTGAAAGAAAAGAAGGTTAAAATTCGGGTCATGGGTGGCGTCAAATATACGGCAACGTTTATCCCAATACCGGCGTCCCGATGCTCGTTTCGGAATCCGAAGCGAGTGGATACCGACCGGTTTTTACTATTTTCCCCCTTTAGAACCCGCCGGATGGTCATCTGGCACAACAATTCATGCACGTGAGTAAATTCGATGAAAAGGTCGCCACCTACGAAGCTAGCCTGGCTAAGATCGACCAGAACGGAGACAAGGAACTTCTCCGCAAGGTCACCAAAGGGCTCGGCCCGTCCATCTACAATAACGACTCCAATCGCGTTGCGTGCAGCGATAAGAAGGAGCTACAGCGCGTAGTAGACAACTTCTGTAAGAAGAAGCTTGGGATGACCGACGAAGCCAAGGCCATGGATGCCGTACAATCCGTCTGCCAGAAATACACCGAGCGCAGTAAGCACCGGGCCGTATTCTACTATATGCTGGTAAAGGAACTGGGCATGGAAAGTCACTACGCGTAGTTCCTTAGTCAGGTAAGGGGGCGTTCGGCCTTTGGCCTTACTTCTGACCCTGAATGACGTGCCTACCACCCAAACCCTCCGCCACCACCCGGAAAACCAGCTCGGCGACCTTGCCGGCCGGCAGGATGTGGGGCGGAGGGTTTTCATTTTCCCAGCTGCTGGTCAGGGTAGCTCCGGGTGCCACCAGCGTGGTCCATACGCCCGTACCTTCCAGATCGGATGCCCACCCTTCCCAGAGTCCCCGCAGCGCTTTTTTGGAGGCCGCGTAGGCCGTCATATGCGGAATGGTATGGTCGGTAGCCAACGACCCGATCACGACCAGGTGACCCGATTTTCGGGCAATCATGGGTGGCACCAGGGCCCGTGCCAGCCGGTGATTGGCCATCACATTTAGTTCCCAGGAGTCAGTGAAGACATCGGTGTCTCTATCCAGCAGGGTGCCGGGTGAGAATACGCCGGCGTTTAAGACCACGACATCGTACTCTCCGGACACCGTCGCATGGCGCAAATCAGCCACTAAAGGTTCCACCGCAGGGTACTCCGCCGCCAGCGTAAGTAACTGATCTTCCGTTCGGGCAACGGCTACGACATGGTGTCCTTCCCGGGCAAAGTGTTCGGCGCAAGCGCGTCCAATACCCCGTGAAGCTCCCGTAATCAATACCTTCATAGCGGTAAGTATAGGGCGCCGGGGCGCGGGAGAAGAGATTTTCGGGATAAGGTCGTGCCGGAGGTACCCGATAGCCATCCATCGGGTGCTTTAATTGTTTACATTTACGAGTCATATAAAGCCGTTGCCATGCCCGAAACCACCACCCGCCAAAAGTC
>JBASAV010000261.1:0-1565 GCA_049650785.1 Lewinella sp.
CGGTTCGTGAGCTCTGCTCGCGCTCACACTAGGTCGAGACCCTTATGACCCGCTGTGACCCGAGTGCAACACGGGAACCAACAGAAAAATCCGCCGTAAATAGCAATATGGACCACACCTTCCACGAACTTAACTGGGATAACCCCTTCGGGAGGGGACCGGTCCGGTACCCGCTCTTCGAAGTACGCTGGTGGCCGTTCCTACGCGGTGATGCCTACGTCAACCCCTTTCACGACCTGCTGTACGCCCTGTCCCGTACCCCGCTGACAACACAACGTCCCGGCAAATTACCGAAGGGCTCCGTCCGCTTTACGGCCGATAGCCTTATCGTGCAGGCCGGGCGGGAGGAGGCTACGGTCTATCGCTACGATCAACTGCTGGCCTTTAAACTGGATTATCAGGTGTTGCTGAACGGACCGCAGCGGGACTATGCGTCAAACAGTGTTTCCTACTTCACCTGCTACGTTAGAACGGAGGAAATGGATCACCGCACGCAACTCGTGGTTAGCCAAAGTGGATACTTACGATTCTTAGAGGACCTCTACCGCCTCCGGGTACCCTTCCGGGAATTTACCAACGGGATCCGCTCCTTCAAAACCAGCACCAATGTGCCCTACCGGCGTATTCAGGAGCTAAAGAAAAAATACGGTATCCAGTGGTGAGCGGTCATCGGGCCGCTAGCCACACCCGTCGCAGCATCCGGCAGGACCGTTCGCTGCCGGGGTCGTCCACGGTAAGCTGCATGCTGGCTATCGCGGTATTCATGGCTTGATCCAGGGGGGCGGGTGGGGCGCAGGCACACTGCTCGGTGTGATCCGCCCGGGAACGGTAATAGGTCAGGCTGTAACAATTGCCGGTATCGGCAACCGAGTAGCAGGGTAGGGCTGCACCACGGATCTGCGCCAGGTCGAAGGTCTGGAGCGGATAATCCAGGTGGTGGTGGGGATACTGCCGGTGTGTCAGGCTCCCGCTCCCGTCGCCATGCACCCGCAGCAGCCAGCCGTCGTTGCGGCTCAGTTCGGCGTAGTCGAGGGGGGAGGTCCGCGATTTGGCGATGGATTGCCCGCAGGCGTAGAGTAACAGCAGCAGGACCGAGCCGGAAAGCGTCTGGGGTATCGTCATGGCAACTATACGGATGCGCGGCGGTTTCTTTTTGGCGTATGATCGACTTTGAAAGCTACACCCTACCTAACGGCCTCACCGTGTTATTGCACCACGATGCCCAGCGCACGGTAGCCACCGTCAACGTTTTGTATAAGGTGGGTAGCCGCAATGACCCCCCGCACCGGACGGGTTTCGCTCACTTGTTCGAACACCTCATGTTTGCCGGCTCGGAGAACGTGCCCAACTTCGACGATGCCCTCCAATTGGCGGGCGGGGAAAACAATGCCGTCACCAGCAGTGACTATACCCTGTACTACGAAACCCTGCCCGCCGAAAACGTTGCCACCGCCCTGTGGCTCGAAAGCGACCGGATGCGTAAGCTCCGCTTCAGCAAACGGACCCTGGAGAACGAGAAACGAGTCGTCATCGACGAATTTCGCGAAACCTGCCTGGAGCAACCC
>JBASAV010000262.1:0-15971 GCA_049650785.1 Lewinella sp.
CGACTTCGTCATCAAGACACCTCCCGCCGCGGTACAGCTGCTGGAAGCGGCCAAGCTAAAGAGCGGTTCCAAAGAATCCAACCGCAACAAGGTGGGTAAAGTAAACTGGGATCAGGTTCGCGCAATCGCCGAAAACAAAATGCCCGACCTCAATGCCTTTACGGTCGAGAGTGGCATGAAGATGGTGGCCGGTACCGCACGCTCTATGGGCATCACGGTAGAGGGTACCCCACCGTGGGAAGCCTAACTCAGGCCCCGTTTCAACTCTAATTTAATCAAGTAGGGAGCATGCCGCCGGCATGCGCTAAACCTCAAAATTTTTTCACAATGGCTAAACTTAGTAAGGCGCGCAAAGCCGCCACTGAGAAAGTCGATGCAACTAAGCAGTACAGCCTCGAGGAGGCGATGTCCCTCGTCAAAGAGGTCAATACGGCTAAGTTCAATGCATCGGTCGACGTCCACGTACGTCTGGGGATCGATCCCCGTAAAGCTGACCAGGCCCTCCGTGGCACCGTCACGCTTCCCCACGGTACCGGTAAAACCAAGCGGGTACTCGCATTTGTTACCCCTGACAAGGAGCAGGAAGCACTCGATGCGGGTGCTGACTACGCCGGTCTCGATGATCTGGTAGCCCGCGTCACTGACGGGTGGACCGACTTCGACGTAGTCGTTGCTATGCCCCAAACGATGGCCAAAGTGGGTCGCCTGGGTCGGGTTCTCGGTCCTCGTGGTCTTATGCCTAACCCCAAGACCGGTACGGTAACCATGGAAGTGGGCAAAGCCGTGTCCGATGTCAAGGGCGGCAAGATCGCTTTCCGCGTCGACAAATTCGGTATCATTCACAGCAGCATCGGCCGGGTAGAATTCTCTCCGGAGCAGCTTAAGGCTAATGCCGACGAATTGCTGGGTACGCTCGTACGTATGAAGCCGAGCAGTGCTAAAGGCATTTACATGAAATCCGTCACCGTAGCCTCCACAATGAGTCCCGGCATCAAGATCGATCCGAAGACCATCGCCTAACCGTCCAAACGAATAATCATGAATAAGACAGATAAAGCGGCGGCCATTGAATCCCTAAAGGAACGGTTCGCTAACAACGAGTACTTCTACATTGCCAACGCTTCGACGCTATCCGTAGAGCAGGTTAACAAGCTTCGCGGAATATGCTTCAAAAAAGGCGTGAGCATGCAGGTGGTGAAAAACACCCTTGCGCGCAAGGCCCTGGAGCAACTGCCCGAGGAGAACAATTACGCTCCCCTTTTTGACGCACTGAAGGGCCCCACGGCTATCATGTTCAGCGAAGTGGGTAACGCTCCGGCGAAAGCCATCAAGGAGTTCCGTGATGAAAAGGGGGAACGCCCCCTTCTGAAGGCGGCCTATATCGCTACCTCGGTTTACAGCGGAAACGACCAACTCGACGTACTCGCGAAACTCAAGTCTCGTGACGAGGTACTGGCTGATATCCTTACTCTTCTCCAGAGCCCGATGCAGAATCTGCTCAGCGGCCTGAAAGGACAGGGATCCAAGCTCGCCGGCGCGCTCAAAACGCTCGAAGAGCGGGAGCAGGCATAGCCTGTTACCGCGACCGGTACGAAGGACCGTACCACAGTACTAACGTACTACATTACTAAACCAAGGCTTCCAAGCTGATACGCGATACTCTTATCGTAATCACTTTTAAATACTTTTTTATTATGGCAGACGTAAAAGCAATTGCCGACTCGCTCGTAGAACTGACTATCAAGGATGTAACCGAGCTCCTGCAGATTTTGAAAGACGAACACGGCATCGAGCCCGCAGCAGCCGCAGTAGCGGTAGCTGGTGGTGGCGGTGGCGAAGCTGGCGGCGGTGCCGCAGCCGAGCAAACCGAGTTTGACGTCGTTCTGGAATCTGCCGGTGGCAGCAAGCTGAAAGTCGTGAAGGAGGTAAAGACCCTGCTGGGTCTTGGTCTGAAGGACGCAAAGGAAATGGTCGACGGCGCTCCCGCCACGATCAAGTCCGGCGTGGACAAGGCCGAAGCCGAAAGCATCAAAGCCGCCCTTGAGGAGGCTGGTGCTACGGTTGCCCTGAAGTAATTCGGTGGCCCTCCATCAGAGGATATAGTGCGGGGCGGTAACCGCTGGTTATCGTCCCGCGCTTCTTCCTTATTTTATTAGCCTTAGCGGACAACGGTCCAGCTGGGCCATTCGCATATAAGAAATCACCTGCGGGTGAAACTTAAGCAGGGGTGTTCGTGTTGACATACTTCGCGATGCCCCATACTGCCGGTACTTTCGTCCGGCTTATATAATATATCATCCGGTCCCAAAGCCACCGCGGAAGGCCAGTGACCGGTTAAACCAAGGAATGCTAATGACGTCAAACGGCCAAATTCTTAATGCCGAGGAGCAACGGGTGAGCTTCGGCAAGATTAAGCTAACCGATCATTCTCCCGATCTTTTAGAAATACAACTAAAATCTTTCCAAGAGTTCTTCCAGCTCGAAACAACCCCCGAGAACCGGGCCCACGAAGGCCTGTACCGGGTTTTTCAGGAGAACTTCCCCATTTCTGATACCAGGAACATCTTCAATCTGGAGTTCCTGGATTATTTCGTTGATCCCCCCCGCTACACCATCGAAGAGTGTATGCAGCGCGGATTGACCTACAGCGTACCGCTGAAAGCCAAGCTTCGGCTGTCCTGTAATGACGAAGAGCACGTGGACTTCAAGACCATCGTGCAAGATGTCTTTTTGGGCAATATCCCCTACATGACCGGTAAGGGAACGTTCGTCATCAATGGTGCCGAGCGCGTTATCGTTTCCCAGCTACACCGGAGCCCCGGTGTATTCTTCGGCCAAAACTTCCACCCCAACGGTACGGCTATTTATTCCGCCCGTGTAATTCCCTTTAAGGGAGCGTGGATGGAGTTTGCCACGGATATCAACACGGTGATGTATACCTACATCGACCGGAAGAAGAAGTTCCCCGTAACCACGTTACTACGTGCTATCGGCTATGACTCGGACAAGTCCATCCTGGACCTCTTCGACCTGGCCGATGAAGTAGCCAACACGCGGGAGGCACTCACCGCTGCGATCGGCCGTAAACTGGCTGCTCGTGTTTTGCGTGCCTGGACGGAAGACTTCGTCGATGAGGATACCGGTGAACTGGTCATTCTGGAGCGTAATGAAATCATCCTGGAGCGCGACACCGTGCTTACCGAGGACAACATCGAGGACATCCTCTCCGCTGACGGTATTGAGAACATCATCCTGCAGAAGGAAGATGTTTCAATGGACTACAGCATCATCTACAATACGCTGCAGAAGGATCCTTCCAGCAGTGAGATCGAAGCCGTTCAGTACATATACCGCCAACTCCGGGGAAGCGATCCCCCCGACGAAGAAACCGCCCGTGGTATCATCGACAAGCTGTTCTTCAGCGACAAGCGATACAACCTGGGTGAAGTAGGTCGGTACAAGATTAACCGTAAGCTCAACGCCGGCACGGACGATGAAATCCTGGTACTCACCAAGGAAGACATCATCGCTATCGTCAAGTACCTCGTAGGTCTGATGAACCAGCGCGCCGAGATCGACGACATCGATCACCTCAGCAACCGCCGCGTGCGGACGGTAGGGGAGCAGCTCTACGCCCAGTTCGGGGTAGGTCTGGCCCGTATGGCCCGTACGATCCGTGAGCGGATGAACGTGCGCGATAACGAAGTATTTACGCCGATCGACCTGATTAACGCCCGGACGCTTTCCAGCGTAATCAACTCCTTCTTCGGCACCAGTCAGTTGAGCCAGTTTCTCGACCAAACCAACCCCCTGTCGGAGATCACCCACAAACGGCGGATTTCCGCACTCGGACCTGGTGGTCTGAGCCGTGAACGGGCGGGCTTCGAGGTTCGTGACGTTCACTACAGCCACTACGGTCGCCTGTGTACCATTGAAACACCAGAGGGACCTAACATTGGTCTGATCTCCACCCTTTGCGTTCACGCCAAGGTGAATAAGATGGGCTTCCTCGAAACGCCATACCGCGCCGTATCGGACAGCCAAGTGGTGATGGATGGTGATCCGATCTACCTGAGTGCTGAAGGAGAAGACTTCAAAAAGATTGCCCAGGCCAACGCCACCATTGACGAGAAAGGAGCCTTCACCGGTGACCGCGTAAAGGCGCGTGACCACGGTGACTTCCCCGTGCTGGAGCCGGCCGAGATCGAGTTCATGGACGTTGCGCCCAACCAGATCGTTGGTGTATCGGCTTCCATGATTCCCTTCCTGGAAAACGATGACGCTAACCGCGCCCTCATGGGATCTAACATGCAGCGCCAGGCCGTACCCCTGCTCAAGCCGACCAGCCCCATCGTGGGTACCGGCCTGGAAGGAAAGGTTGCCCGGGATAGCCGTATGCTGATCAACGCAGAAGGCGCCGGTACCGTAGAGTACGTCGACGCTAACGAGATTATCGTTCGCTACGAACGTACGGACGAAGACCGTCAGGTTTCTTTTGACGACGATTCCAAGACGTACCGCCTGACCAAGTTCCTCCGGACCAACCAGGGTACCTGTATCAACCTTAAGCCGATAGTCCGTCGCGGACAGCAGGTGAAGAAGGGCGATATTCTCTGTGACGGTTATGCTACCGAAAAGGGCGAATTAGCACTGGGACAAAACCTGAAGGTGGCATTCATGCCCTGGAAAGGTTACAACTTCGAGGATGCCATCGTGCTGAGTCAGCGCGTCGTCCGGGAAGACATCTTTACCAGCCTCCATATCGAGCACTTCGAACTGGACGTTCGGGACACCAAACTCGGTGAGGAGGAACTGACCAACGATATCCCCAACGTCAGCGAAGAAGCTACGAAGGACCTGGACGAAAACGGTATTATCCGCGTCGGAGCCTGGGTTAAGGAGGGTGATATCCTCATTGGTAAGATCACGCCTAAGGGCGAAAGCGATCCTACTCCGGAGGAGAAACTTCTCCGGGCCATCTTCGGTGACAAGGCCGGTGATGTAAAGGATGCCTCGCTTAAGGCAAGCCCCTCCCTCAAGGGAGTGGTGATCGGTAAGGACCTGTTCAGCCGTACTAAGAAGGAGCAATCCCAAAAAGACGCCGAGAAGATCGAACTCCAGAAGTTGGAGGACGAGCACAAGGTGAACCTGAATAATCTGAAAACCATCTTGGTCGACAAGTTGGACAAACTGGTCCGCGGTCGCGCCAGCCAGGGCGTGAACACCATCTACGGTGAGAGCGTCGTGCCGAAGGGAGAGAAGTTCACCCAGAGCCTGCTGCGCGAGGTTGACTATACCACTATCGACTACAGTGGCTGGACCACCAGCGATGATCTGAACCTGCTGATCGCTCGTCTGCTGCATAACTACAGCATCAAGACGAACGAGGAAGTCGGACGCTATAAGCGCGAGACCTTCAACATTAGCGTCGGGGATGAACTCCCCGCCGGTGTATTGAAGCTAGCCAAAGTCTACCTCGCCAAGAAGCGTAAGCTGAAGGTAGGAGACAAGCTGGCCGGTCGCCACGGTAACAAGGGTATCGTTAGCCGGATTGTCCGCGATGAGGACATGCCGTTCCTCGAAGACGGAACACCGGTCGATATCATCCTGAACCCCCTCGGTGTACCATCCCGGATGAACCTTGGACAGATTTTCGAAACCGTTCTCGGATGGGCCGGAGAGAAGCTCGGTATGAAGTTTGCTACGCCAATCTTTGACGGAGCCAGCCAGGATGAAATTGAGGAGTATATCCAGAAAGCCAGCTTACCCAGTCTGGGACAGGCTTTCCTCTACGACGGTGAAACGGGCGACCGCTTCCACCAGCAGGCTACGGTAGGCGTGATCTACATGCTGAAGCTTAGCCACATGGTGGACGACAAGATGCACGCTCGTTCAATCGGACCCTACTCGCTCATTACGCAGCAGCCGCTGGGTGGTAAAGCACAGTTCGGTGGTCAGCGCTTCGGCGAGATGGAGGTATGGGCGCTTGAAGCCTTCGGTGCTTCCAATATTCTCCAGGAGCTGCTGACGATTAAGTCGGACGATATCCAGGGACGCGCCAAGGCCTACGAGGCCATCGTTAAGGGAGATAACCTCCCCGAG
Organism: Lewinella sp.; assembly: GCA_049650785.1. Classification (GTDB taxonomy): domain Bacteria; phylum Bacteroidota; class Bacteroidia; order Chitinophagales; family Saprospiraceae; genus Neolewinella. The sequence goes on from JBASAV010000262.1 coordinate 6,103, forward strand.
CCGAATATCCCCGAATCGTTCAATGTACTGGTTCACGAGCTCCGTGGTCTGGCACTGGACGTGAAGTTCGACTAGGTCAGGCTACTCGTCCGTCGATCCACTCATTCAATTAAGTTGATCGGCGGACGAGTTCCCCTCCATCCCGAAAGCGGGGTGGGTACATCTATAAAATCAAGTTTTGACGGTGGAGATAGCTTATATCCTGCGCCCCGCCGCCCAAACTACCCTATAAAATAAACTATGGCTTTTAAGAAGACTACTAACCTCCAGAAGCAGGACTTCGACGCGATCACCATAAGTCTGTCTAGCCCGGATGATATCCTGGAACGCAGCTACGGTGAGGTGTTGAAGCCCGAGACCATCAACTACCGGAGCTATAAGCCGGAGCGTGACGGTCTTTTCTGTGAGCGGATCTTCGGCCCGGTAAAGGATTACGAATGCTACTGTGGTAAGTACAAGCGTATCCGTTACAAGGGCATCGTCTGTGATCGTTGTGGGGTCGAAGTGACGGAAAAGAAAGTGCGTCGTGAGCGTATGGGCCACATCCGGCTCGTTGTTCCGGTTGTACATATCTGGTTCTTCAAATCGCTACCTAATAAGATCGCATACCTTCTTGGCTTCAGTTCGAAGTATTTGGAGAGTATCATCTATTACGAACGCTACGTGGTCATCAACCCCGGTATCCGGGAGAGTGAGGAGATCATGCACAAGACGCTCCTGACGGAAGAGCAGTACCTCGATATTCTCGAGACCCTGCCCGCGGAGAACCAGCAACTGGAGGACGGTCACCCCGATAAGTTCGTTGCCAAGATGGGTGCCGATGCTATCCGTGATCTGCTCGAAGGCTTAAAGCTGGACGAACTGAGTTTCCAGCTTCGTCACCAGGCCAATACCGAGACCAGCCAGCAACGTAAGAGCGAGGCCCTGAAACGCCTGCGCGTAGTGGAAGCCTTCCGCGACGCACAGGAAAACGTAACTAACAAGCCCGAATGGACCATCATTCAGTACCTGCCCGTCGTTCCGCCGGAACTGCGCCCGCTGGTACCACTGGATGGTGGCCGCTTTGCATCTTCCGACCTTAACGACCTCTACCGTCGGGTAATCATCCGGAACAATCGTCTCAAGCGCTTGCTCGAGATTAAAGCTCCTGAAGTAATTCTCCGGAATGAGAAGCGGATGCTGCAGGAGGCTGTCGACAGTTTGTTTGACAATAGCCGCAAGTCGAACGCCGTAAAGGCCGAAGGTGGTCGCGCGCTGAAGTCGCTTTCCGACATCCTGAAGGGTAAGCAAGGTCGTTTCCGTCAGAACCTGCTCGGTAAGCGTGTCGACTATTCCGGTCGTTCGGTTATCGTCGTTGGTCCTACGCTGAAACTCCACGAGTGTGGTCTTCCTAAGGGAATGGCCGCCGAGCTATTCAAGCCGTTCATCATCCGCAAGCTCATCGAGCGCGGTATCGTGAAGACGGTCAAGTCTGCCAAGAAGCTTGTAGACCGTAAGGAACCCGTAATCTGGGAGATCCTGGAAAACATCCTCCGCGGTCACCCCGTGATGCTCAACCGGGCACCGACGCTTCACCGTCTTTCCATTCAGGCCTTCCAGCCTAAGTTGATCGAGGGTAAAGCTATCCAGTTGCACCCACTCGTTTGTTCGGCCTTTAACGCTGACTTCGACGGTGACCAGATGGCTGTCCACGTGCCCCTGAGCCAGGCAGCTATCCTGGAAGCCCAGGTACTGATGCTGTCGGCCCACAACATGCTCAACCCGCAGAACGGTACGCCGGTAACCCTGCCCAGCCAGGATATGGTACTGGGTCTGTACTACATCACCAAGCAGCGCCGGAGTGAAGGCGACATCAAGGTGAAGGGTGAAGGCCGTAAGTTCTACAGCGCCGAGGAGGTCATGATCGGCTACAATGAGGGCAAGGTCGACCTCCATGCCGTGATCCACTGCCGCGTTCCCGTCGAACAGGAAGATGGTAGTCTGAAGCAGAAGCTCATCGAGACCACTACCGGTCGGGTTATGTTCAACTCGGCCGTGCCGGAGGGCATGCCGTTCCAGAACGTGTTGCTGACCAAGAAGAACCTCAAACTGGTTATCGCCGATATCCTGGAGCGTTCCAACTTTGCCATCACGGCAACCTTCCTTGACAAGATCAAGGATATGGGCTTCACGTGGGCCTTCAAAGGTGGTCTGTCGTTCAACCTCGGTGACCTGATCTCCCCCTCCGTTAAACAGGATGTCCTTGACCAGGCTCGCTCCGAAGTGGACGACGTGATGGACAACTTCAACATGGGTCTGATCACCAACAACGAGCGTTACAACCAGATTATCGATAAGTGGACCTACGCTGACAACCAGATCACCAACACCCTCATGCAGGAGTTGGCTACGCATAAGCAGGGCTTCAACTCGGTATACATGATGCTGGATAGTGGTGCCCGTGGTTCCACCCAGCAGATCAAGCAGCTGTGTGGTCTGCGTGGACTGATGGCTAAGCCGAAGAAGTCGAACGACAGCGGTCCGGCCGTAATCGAGAACCCGATTCTGTCTAACTTCGTCGACGGTCTCTCCGTACTCGAATACTTCATCTCTACGCACGGTGCCCGTAAGGGTCTGGCGGATACGGCCCTCAAAACGGCTGACGCCGGTTACCTGACCCGTCGACTCGTCGACGTTGCGCAGGACGTAGTTGTCATGGAGAATGACTGTGAAACCCTCCGTGGCATCGATACCTCGGCGCTGAAGGAAAATGACAAAGTCGTCGAAAGCCTGACCAGCCGCATTGCCGGTCGCTTTGCCCTGCACGAAATCGTTCACCCCGTCACCGACGAGGTCATTGTGAAGGCTGACGAGTATATCGACGACCGCACCGCAAAGTACATCGACGACGAAGGCATCGAAGAGGTGACCATTCGCTCCGTACTGACCTGTGAGGTAAAGCGTGGCGTTTGTGCCAAGTGCTACGGCAAGAACCTTGCTACCGGCCGCCAGGCGGAGATCGGTGATGCCGTAGGTATCATCGCCGCTCAGTCGATCGGTGAACCGGGTACCCAGTTGACCCTACGTACCTTCCACGTCGGTGGTATCGCATCGGTCACCCGGCAGGAAAGCGAGTTAACCTCCAAGTTCAACGGTAAAGTTGTCTTTGACGGTGTTCGTATCGTGACCGCAGAGAACGACATGGGCGATAAGCAAGACGTTGTACTCTCTCGTTCCGGCGAAATCAAGCTCGTCGATCCGGAGACCAGCAAAGTTTTCGCTACGCATCACCTTCCCTACGGTGGTACCATCCACGTCAAGGATGGGGACACTATCAAGAAAGGCCACGTCATCGTGGAGTGGGATCCCTACAACGCGGTGATCATTTCTGAATTCAAGGGTAAAGCCCGCTTCTCGGATATCGAGGAGGGCATTACGTTCCGTACCGAGCGGGATGATCAGACCGGCTTCGAAGAGAAGGTCGTGATCGAAACGCGTGACCGGAAGAAGATCCCGACCATCGCCATCCTGAGCAAGGACGGAGAAGAGTTACGGAGCTACAACCTGCCGGTAGGTGCCTATATCAGTATCGAAGACGGTGCGGATGTAGTCATCGGAGAGAAGATCGTCAAGATCCCACGGAAGCTGGGTAAGATTGCGGATATCACCGGTGGTCTGCCACGGGTAACGGAGCTCTTCGAAGCGCGTAACCCCAGCAACCCGGCCGTTGTCTCCGAGATCGACGGTGTCGTAACCTTCAGCAAGAAGATCAAGCGCGGTAACCGTGAACTGATCGTCGAAGCCAAGGACGGCCAGAAGCGGAAGTACTTGATCAACCTGAGTAAGCACATTCTTGTCCAGGACCAGGATTTCGTCCGGGCCGGCATGCCGCTATCCGATGGTGCCATCGCTCCCCGCGATATTCTCGATATTAAAGGCCCCTTCGCCGTACAGACCCACCTGGTCAACGGTGTACAGGAAGTCTACCGTTCGCAAGGTATTACGATCAACAACAAGCACATCGAAGCTATCGTCCGCCAGATGATGCGTCGCGTGCAGATCGTGGACTCGGGCGACACCACCTTCCTGGAAGGTGAAGCCGTCGAGCGCTACGAATTCTTCTCGCAAAACGATTGGATCTTTGACAAGAAGGTCATTACCGATGCCGGAGAGAGTGAGAAACTGAAGGAAGGCCAGATCGTCACGATGCGTCAGGTCCGTGAGGAAAACAGCTTCCTGAAGCGGAACGATCTCAAGGGTGTCGCATTCCGCGATGCGCAGGCCGCCACGAGCTTCCCGCTTCTGCAGGGTATCACCAAGTCGAGCCTCGGTACACCGAGCTGGATCAGTGCCGCCTCCTTCCAGGAGACGACCAAGGTCCTCTCCACCGCTGCTATCGCCGCCAAGCGTGACTACCTCGAAGGACTTAAGGAGAACGTTATTGTCGGTAAGCGGATCCCCGCCGGTACCGGTATGCGTCGCTACGACCGCCTGTTCGTTACTACCAAGGAGCAGCAGGAAGCATGGGAGGCCCGTCAGGCCGCCTTCGCTGAGGAAGAAGCCGCCTCCCGCGCCGCCGAAGAAGCCGAACTGGCTTCCGAGGAGCCCGCGGAATAGACCAACTACAACATCAGACTAGCAACGCCCCGCCGGACATTCCGGCGGGGCGTTTTATTATTACGCCATGATCTACGTATACCTTTCGTTGCCCAGCGAGGAATTAGCCTATCTGCGCGAGCAAGTAGGCAACAATAATCTTTGGATCGGTGAAGATCTGCCGGAAGGGGAGCGGAAGGACCATTGCCGGCGCGCAGAGATTGTCCTGGGTAATCCTCCCCCGGAATGGATCCGGGAGAGTTCCAAGCTTCGCTGGTTACAGCTTTCCTCGGCCGGTTTTGGTCAGTACACGCAGTGGGCAGGGGAGGATCTACCGTTTACGGTCACCAACTGTGCGGAGATATTCGGCATCCCGGTGGCGGAGACGGCGCTCGCCGGCGCCCTGTCGCTGCTACGTTACATTCCTACCTTCGTGCTTGACCGGCAGCCACCCAACTGGCGCGGGGCGGCCGTGCGCCCGCAACTCGGAACGCTTAGCAATAAGCGGGTTCTGATCCTGGGCAGCGGCTCCATCGGGGGTACGTTCCGTCAGTTATTGAGTGGATTTAATTGCCAGGTGGAAACCATGGGTAATAGATCAAAGGCTGACTTCTACACGCTGGACGAACTTGACGCAAGACTGCCGGAAGCGGATGTCGTGATGTGCGCGCTCCCGGACACAGCGGAAACGCGAGGTATGTTTGACGCTTCCCGCATACGCCGGATGGCTTCCGGGTGCATCTTCGTCAATGTCGGTCGCGGGAGCCTGGTAGACGAAGCCACGCTACTCACCCAGTTACGGGCGGGAAAACTCGGTGGAGCCGTTCTGGACGTAACACGTAGCGAGCCACTTCCCGCGGATGATCCGCTGTGGCAAGCTCCGCGAACTATCCTCACGCAGCACAGTGGCGGCGGAGCGCAGGATGAACACCGTCGCATAGTCGATCGCTTTTTGGAAAACCTGAAACGCTACCAAACAGACCAGCCTTTAGCTTACCGGGTAGATCTAGACCGGGGCTATTAGCGATTGGCGGATCAGACTATCCATAGTCAGACCGCCTGATTGTCGTGAGCGTGAATTCTGGAATAAGGAATGTGAATACCTGCGCCGGTCAAGCTTCCCGGTCGGCATTACCTTCTCGACGAGAATTACTGCCCTAGTCTATGCCCGAGCCATCACGTTATCCTACCGCGTCCATTCCATCAATTCCTGCGGTATGGGCATGAGTCGGCGCCAAAATAAATTGATGATTGTCCTGGACGACTATTCCAAGACACCCAAGTACATGCAACTCGTTAATACGATTGCCCACGCGGTCGAGGATGGGGTCCTGGGTATCGGTGATAAGCTTCCCTCCGTCAACCGCTTGCTCATCGAGCACGATATATCGAGGGACACGGTCGTGCGGGCCTACGACCTGCTGAAAAAGGAACGGGTGATTGAGAGCGTTCCGGGTAAAGGTTATTACGTAAAGGCGAAGTTGAGTAAGAAGCGCCCGCGGATCCTTCTGCTATTCAATAAACTTAGCGGGCACAAGAAATTGATCTACGACGCTTTTTCCGAGACACTAGGTGATGGGGCGACGATCAATTTTTATATCTACAATAATGACTTCAAGCTCTTCAAGAATATAATCACGAACTGCCTGCATGAAGACTACACGCACTTCGTGCTGATCTCCCATTTTCTGGAAGGGGGAGAACACGCTATGAACGTGATACGAACCATTCCGCCCGAAAAGCTCATCGTGCTGGACAAAAAGATGGAGGGTATCAAGGGAGAATTTGCAACCATCTATCAGGATTTCGAGCGGGATATTTATCATGCCCTGACGGAGCTGAAGGACAACCTATCCCGCTACCAACGGCTGAAGTTGATTTTCCCGGACTACACCTACCACCCCAGTTCGATCAAGGATGGCTTCTTCAGGTTCTGTGCGGAGTATGCTTTTGCGAACACGCTGGTCAGCGACATCCGTACGGATACGATCGAGCACGGAGATGCCTTTATTAATTTGATGGAGGACGATCTGGTCACGCTCATCAAGCGGGCAAAGAAGGAAGGGCTGCAAGTTGGAAAGGACATTGGGATCATCAGCTACAATGAAACCCCACTAAAGGAAATCTTGCTAGACGGTATTACCACCATCTCGACTGACTTTAGTCTACTCGGTAAGAAGGCCGCCGAATGCATCCGCGATGGCCGGGGCAGCCACGTAGCAAACCCCTTCCACGTACAGCTTAGAAATTCTCTGTAGCGTTCGACGCGCCAGCCGGGGTCCGAAGTACGTCTTTGCGCGATGCCCCCTGGTCACGCTGGTTTGCGATGCGGGGACTACACAAATCCTGCGCTTGGCGCCCACTTTTCTCCTATTTCAAACCACCGTCGGTGCCAAGGTCTCACCGGGTATGGAAGATGCTTTACACTTCCGCACGAAATGCACGTAAATGGCTTACGTTTTTAAGTTTTCGGAACAGTGCAGAACAGTTAAGAAGATTTGGCAGGCTACCTTCCATGCGAATTTTATTCTGATCATGCGTAGTACGCCCGTCGGTAGATGAGCGGACTACAACCAACTCTCGTAATATGAAACCGGAACGACGCAGCTCAAATGCTGTTGGCAAAGCAATTCTGCTCTGCCTGTTATTTCTGAGCACAGCCACTGCCTGGTCTCAGCGCACCATCACCGGCACGGTTACCGATGCTGAAACCAGCGATCCACTGATCGGCGCCAGCGTAACCGTAGCGGGTCAGTCCGGTATGGGTACCGTCACCGACCTGGATGGTACGTTCTCCCTCGATGTGCCCGACGGTACGGAAGCTATCGACATCTCATACACTGGTTACACCACCCAATCCGTATCCATCGACGGCGTATCTACCGTGGACGTGAGTATGGCGAACGGTACCCTCCTCGATGAAGTCGTAGTGATCGGGTACGGTACGCAAAAGAAAGCGGACGTAACGGGAGCCATTGCCAGTTTTGACGCGGAGAACCTGGATGAAAGGCCCATCGCCCGCGTCGACCAGGCCCTCGTCGGGCAGATGGCTGGCGTACGCGTCCAACAGACCAGCGGATTACCGGGTGCCGGCTTTAGCATTCAGATCCGCGGCACGGGATCGATCGGTGCCAATAATGAGCCGCTGTACGTCGTCGACGGTTTTCCACTAGAAACGGCCGGTCAAAACAGTGGCGGGGGCTTCGGTCAGGGTAACCCGTTGGATAACATCAGCCCCAACGACATCGCCTCGATTGAGGTGCTTAAGGACGCCGCCGCTGCTGCTATCTACGGATCGCGGGCTTCAAACGGTGTAGTACTGATCACCACCAAAAAGGGGGGGCAGGGAAGAGCTCAAATCTCACTCAACACCAGCTATGGCTGGAACGACACGGCAAAGAAGCTGGACGTGCTCAGTGCCGAAGAATGGATCGATCGGGCTTCGGAGGTCATCGATTACAACTGGGTCAATTCCGGCGAGGGACGTACCGCAGACCAGACGGCCGCGGAACGGGAAGCCATCATCGGTGGTTTTAACAACAACCTCATTAAGGATCCCCGCTGGGACCAGGCGGGCTACCCCGGCCTGCAATTCGTAGACTGGCAGGACGAGCTGTTCCGTACCGGCGTGGTGCAGAACCATACACTATCCGCCCGGGGAGGCAACGACATCGTTCGCTACTACGTCTCGGGGGATTACCTCGATTCGGAGGGTATCGCCATCGGTGTAGGGTACAAGCAGTACTCGGCCCGCGCAAATTTAGAGGTGTCCGCCAGCGACCGCCTGACGCTGGGTCTGAATGTCTCTCCTTCTTACTCCATCGCGAATGATCCGGGGGTAGAAGGTAAGGACCAGCAGATGCACATTGCCGCGGGTATGGCACCGGTGGTCGATGATTCCGTTGGACTTAACTACAATACCGGAGAATTCGGACTCTACAACTGGGGAACCTCCCGCTCGAGCCCCGTGCGGGTAGTCGAGAACTCCATCGGAGAAAGCAAAATCTTCCGGACGATCAGTACACTATTTGCGGAGTATCGCCTCTTTGACGGCGTACGCCTCCGGTCGTCCTTCAACCTGGACAACGCCGATCAGACGCAGAAGCGGTATACCCCTTCTTTTGTAACCCGTAACCGGACGGCGGGCGGAGACTTCTCCGGATACCGTCGTCAGACATTCGTGAACGAGAATACCGTGTCGCTGGACCGCACCTTCGGTTCCATTCATAACGTCTCTGCGGTATTGGGTACCTCTTATAACGCATCCAAGTTTGACAACTTCGCCATCCGGACGTCGGGTGGATTCAATTCGGAGGTGATTACCACGCTCAACGCGGCGAATATTAACCCGAATAGCACCTTCACGGCCGAGACGGAAAACACCCTGATCAGCTTCTTCGGTCGCGTGCAGTATAACCTGAACGATCGCTACCTCATCACCGGATCCCTTCGTCGGGACGGCTCCTCCCGCTTTGGTCCTGAAACCAAGTGGGGAACTTTCCCCTCGGTGTCTTTGGGATGGCGGGTATCGGAGGAGCCGTTCATGCAGAATGTATCCACCATCAATACCCTGAAGCTACGGGGTAGCTGGGGTATCTCGGGCAACAACGGTATTGGAAACTACTCCCACGTATCCATCCTCGGCTTTGACAACTACAGCTTCGGTGGATCGCTGGCGGCCGGGCAGGTTCCGACCAACTTTGCCAACTCCTCCCTCAGCTGGGAAACCTCCGAGACGGTCAACGTCGGCCTGGACGTGGGCTTCTTCGAAAACCGCATCTACACCTCCTTCGACGTTTACACCAAGCGTAATTCGGACCTCTTGCTGAGTATTCCGATCCCTACCGCCGTGGGCTTCGGCTCCGCGTTGACGAATATCGGCGAGGTGTTGAACCGGGGTTGGGAATTCGAACTGCAAACGCAGAATCTGACCGGCGACTTCCGCTGGACCACGAACCTCAACTTTAGCCACAACAACAACGAAGTAGTTCAGCTGGGACCCGACAACGCTGCTATTCTGGGCGGGGCATTCGACATCAACCATAATATCCTAACCGTCGGTGAGCCGATGTATAGCCTGTTTCTCGTGCAGCAAGACGGTATCCTGTCTAGATCGGACATCGAGTCGGGTGTTGCGCTTTACGGTAACCAGGTCGAAGGAGATCCGCGATACGTCGACGCTGACGGCGACGGCGTGATCACGCCCGATGACCGCGTTCTTTCCGGCCATCCCAACCCAGACTACGTATGGGGTGTCACGAATACCTTCCGTTGGAAGGGTTTCGACCTAAGCG
>JBASAV010000263.1:0-3528 GCA_049650785.1 Lewinella sp.
GCATCGGTCCGGAAGTAATTGTAAAAGCACTCAGTCGAGGGGGAATACTGGATTTGATCACCCCGGTTATTTACGCTGCTCCGGAAGTCTTTTCGGGATACCCTGAGTTTTCCCTTACCGTAGTTGACAACGCGGAGGCCGCAGGGGACGGCGAGATTAACCTGGTCAGGAGTTGGGACGAAACGGTAGAAACCGCTCCGGGGCAACCCACGGAAGCAGGGGGTATCGCCGCCGCCCGGTCGCTGGAAAAGGTAGTGGAGGAGTTGAAAGCTGGCCAGCTGGATGCCCTCGTTACGGCCCCCATCAATAAATCGGTGATGCCGCAGGATAGCTTTCCTTATCCGGGCCATACGGAGATGCTGACCGAACGGCTGGAAGCGGAAGAGAGCCTGATGTTTCTGGTCAGTGACGATCTGCGCGTGGGGGTAGTAACCAATCACATACCCGTCAGCGAAGTAGCGGCAGCAGTGACCCAGGAGAAAATACTGGCCAAGCTTAAGATCATGGACCGTAGCCTGCGGGCGGATTTCGGCAAAGTGAAGCCGTTGATTGCCGTCCTGGCACTTAATCCCCACGCCGGCGACCAGGGACGCATCGGCAAAGAAGACGGCGAGACGGTAAGACCCGCCATCGAAGCGGCCAAGGAAGCGGGAATCATGGCCTTCGGTCCGTTTCCGGCGGACGGTTTCTTCGGAAGCGGAAATTTTAAAAAGTACGACGGTGTATTGGCGATGTACCACGATCAGGGTTTGATCCCCTTCAAAGCACTTAGCTTCGGTAAGGGAGTCAACTTTACGGCGGGCCTCCCCGCGATCCGGACCTCCCCCGACCATGGCACCGCCTACGATCTGGTGGGGCAGGATAAGGCGAGTCCGGATTCGCTGCTGGCGGCACTCTTTCTCGCCCGCGAAACCTACCTGAACCGAGAAAGCTACGAGGCGGACACGGCCAACCCCTTGGAAGATCGGATGCACCTGGTGTACAAGCGGAAATCACGCAATTCCAAGACCAAACCCAAGGGTGGCGGGCGCGGTAAACGCTAATTACCGCCGGTGCTACAACCTTCCTGTCCGGACTGAATTTACTACGGGTATTACTCGCCCTACATGCGCCGATATCGTCTCCCGGTTCTTATATTTTTCGCGGTTTATGCCGCCGTTGCCGCCTTTGGGTGCTTCCGGCTGAACTTCACGTTTGACTTTCAGCAGTTCTTTCCGCGGGGTGATGAGGATTTAGCCTTCTTCCTGGAATTCATTGAGGAGTTTGAGGGCGACGATAACTTTCTACTCGTTGCCCTGGAGCGCGAACCCACCGTCTTTGACAGCACCTTTTTGGCGGAGGTCCGGGACTTTTCCGTTGCCGTCCGTAACCTGCCGCAGGTAGATGGCGTGCAATCGCTCACGACCTTCGGCTACCCCATTAAGACACCATTCGCGATCACGACCGTGCCCGCCATCCATCTGGAAGAGCCGGCCCGGTACGCCGCCGACAGTGCACGCATCATGGCCGACGAGCGCTTCGTAGGTAACTTGATCAATGAGCGGGGAACCGCCCTGGTGACCGTGCTGAAAACCCCCAGCCTCATCACGCTGGACCAGAGTCAATCGCTCATGCGGGGATTGGACAGCCTGATGGCGCAGTACGATATTCCGGACTATCACTACCTGGGGCCGGCTTACTTTCAGACGGAACTAGTCGCTATGTCGATACGGGAAGTGGCGGTTTCCGCCATTGTATCGGGGCTACTTGTCACCCTGGTGATGTTTCTGCTTTTCCGACGACCGTTGGGCATCGCCGTGGCGCTGGTGAGCATTGCGCTCGGCCTGCTATTATTTATGGGAACGCTGGGTATCCTCGGACGGGAGCTGAATGCCATTGCGGCACTCTATCCGGTGCTGATGATTATCGTCGGCACGTCCGATGTCATCCATATCATGTCGAAGTACATCGACGAATTGCGAAAGGGGCTGGATAAGGAGGCTGCCATTCGGATTGCGATGAAGGAGATCGGCCTGGCGACACTGCTTACCTCCATAACCACGGCGGTGGGCTTTGCTACTCTACTGACCAGCCGGGTAGATCCGATCCGGGACTTTGGCATCAACGCCGCGCTGGGGGTGATGATCGCCTACCTGACGGTTATCCTCTTCACCACCTCGCTACTAAGTTACCTGAGCGTTGACCAGATCGTCAAGATCGGCCGGCAGCAGGCTTTTTGGGATCGCTTGCTGGAGGGAACTTATCAATTCACCCAACGCCGCGCTACGGCGATAAAGATTGGGGCGGTAGCAACCGTCGGTCTTTGCGTGTGGGGGATCTCCATGATCACGACGAACTACCGCATCGAATCCACGCTGCCCAATAACCGGAAGGTAACGGAGGACTTTCAGTTTTTCGAGCGGGAGTTAAGCGGCTTCCGGCCATTTGAGCTGGCTATTATCACGCGGGATAGCAGCCAAGTGACTGACTTTCCGGTGCTCCAGGAAATAGGAAAGGTGGAGGACCATGTCAAAAAATTTCCCTTTGTCCAGAGTACGGCGAGCATTACCGCCGTCTATCGCAGCATCAACCAAGCGTACAGCAATAACCGGGCGGATGCTTACGTGCTACCTGGGACCGAGCGACGCTACAGGGAATACCGCCAGCTGGCGGAGCGAATACCGGACGTAAATCTCAATTTGCTGGTCAGCCGGGACCGGCAAAAAGCCCGCATTACCAGTCGGCTCGATGATATCGGTGCGGACAGCATCAAGGTCTTTCTCAACAATACCCGTGACTGGATCAATACGAACGTCGATACCAGCCTGATCGAGATCCGGTCGACGGGTACCGGCCTCATCGTGGATAAAAACGCCGAGTACATTCGCCGGAGTTTGCTGCAGGGATTAGGGCTGGCCATCCTCATCGTTTGCCTGCTGATGGTGGCGCTGTTCCGAAACTGGAAAATGATGGTTATCAGCCTGATTCCCAACCTGCTGCCGTTACTCATTGCGGGTGCTATGCTGGGATTCCTTCAGATTGAGCTGGAGGCCGGTGTGAGTATCGTCTTTGCGATCATATTCGGTATTGCGGTTGACGATACTATCCACTTTCTATCCAAATACAAATTGGCGCGCCGCCGGGGGTTGGACGTACAGGAATCGATCCATCTCACGTTTCGGGAGACCGGAAAGGCCATCGTTCTCACCTCGGTCGTACTTTTCTTCGGCTTCCTGGTCATGCTCTTCAGCGAAAGCCCGCCCAGCGTTACGATCGGACTGCTAATCAGCTTGACGTTGGCTAGTGCCTTGATCAGCGATTTGCTGTTGATTCCGCTGTTGTTGCGGTGGTTGGACAAAGGTGATTAGTACGGTAGCAGGTAGAGTACAGTAGGCGGTACGACGAAGCTAGCTACTAACAGCGACCAAAGGGAGCTACTACTACCCTACTACCCCGCCGACAAAGGAGGCGACTACCGACTACCGTACTAACAGCGACCAAAGGGAGCTACTACTACCCTACTACCCCGCCGACAAAGGAGGCGACTAC
>JBASAV010000264.1:0-16273 GCA_049650785.1 Lewinella sp.
GATGCAGGTGTGAATAGTTTCGGGTCTAGGACCTCCGGTCCGAAGCGTGCCTATTTCATTATCACCCTGCCCCTCGCTTCGCTCGGGTGCGTTCGGACCGGGGGTCCTTAAGCCGGGAATGCTTCCGAGTTGATGGGGAAGCAGGCCGTAAGGGCTTACCTTAGCCACATGCGTAACACCCTACTCATCCTGTTTTCCTTCTCCCTGCTGGGCTGCACCGATGCGGATTCGGCCGGGAAGATGGGTTCTGCCCCTACACCCCCCGATTCAACGGTTTCTTCTCCTGCGCCCCGCCGCCCGCTAACCGATAGTTTGGCCGGCCTGCCCGTATATACCTACCTCACCGGGAAATTCGATCCGGGGGAGAATGAATCCTTCGTCCGGGTGGCTGACGAGTACACCGACGGCGACCCCTATCTGCTGCACGAGGATACCTACGCCGCTTTCCGGGAAATGCACGCTGCGGCGAAAGAGGACGGAGTGCGCCTCCGGATCATATCCGCTACCCGCAATTTCGAACGGCAGAAACAGATCTGGGAAGCCAAGTGGAACGGGCAGCGACTCCTGGAAGGGACGGAGAAGGCCGATGAGGTGTACCCCGACCCCGCCGACCGGGCACTCGCCATATTGCGGTACTCGAGCATGCCGGGCACCAGCCGCCACCACTGGGGGACGGACATGGACCTCAACGCCCTGAACAACGGCTACTTCGACGACGGCGAGGGGAAGCAAGTCTACGACTGGCTGACCGCCCACGCCGCCGACTACGGCTTCTGCCAGCCGTACACCGCCAAGGGAGAGGACCGACCCAACGGCTACGAAGAAGAGCGGTGGCACTGGAGCTTCCTGCCCCTGGCGACCCAGCTGACGGATTACGCCGCCGAGCGCTTACAGGACGACGACATCAGCGGATTCGCGGGTGCGGAAGCGGCCCCCCGCATCGAAGTAGTGAAAAACTATGTGCTCGGCGTAAATCCGCGGTGCAAAGAATAGTGCCCGACCCGGTGTAAACATCTCCAGGGCTAACCGGCGTTTACACTTCCACACAAGAGAGAGCCCATGGAACTTTATGATATCAATCGCTACGCCCTGATCGTCACCCCGAGCGAGGCACTACTGCGCTGGGCGATTCGCGAGGACGCCAGCGTGGAAGAGGAGATTGACTTCGACGATACCAGCGATCTGACCACGGTCTATCTGCTCCCGGACTTCAGAGACATCGAAGAGGCCGAGGAATGGCTCGACAAGAATTACCGCCCCATCCTGGAGAATCTGCTCGGTGAATGGGTGGAGGACGATAGCAACTGGCCCAGTAACCTGGCCTTCAATCACTTTGAGAAATTCAGCGATTACACCGTTACCAATATGGTGATCGATACGCAAGACGCCAGCTACGACGAGGAGTAGGTTCTCGGCCAGCTGCGCTGTCCTTTAGAGTCTCATTAGTCTTTAGTCGGCTTCGCCGGTTGCGCGTCGGAAGGGAGATGCAGGTCAACCTCCACGACGGTGCTTGTACCTTCGGGTCACCCTGACCCCTATCGCTAAAAAGATGGCGGTGGGAAGAAACAAATTGCGCGCTGTGCCATACTAGACCTGGTTCTGTTTGTCAACAGACTGCCCTTTTTGCG
The DNA here is from genome assembly GCA_049650785.1 of Lewinella sp. Taxonomy (GTDB): domain Bacteria; phylum Bacteroidota; class Bacteroidia; order Chitinophagales; family Saprospiraceae; genus Neolewinella. Next base: position 1,629 of record JBASAV010000264.1, read on the forward strand.
GAGATTACCCGCCGGATTTACTACACTACCCACCCTGAATGCTTTACCAACGACCCCCAGATGCCATTGCCGATCTGGTAAATTTGAAGCCGGATCCGCTAATGCTCTTCGGGCCCGACCGGGATTTCATCATCATCGCCGACCGGCCGATGTACCCCAGTGTGGAAGAACTGAAAGAGCCCAAGGTGAAGCTGGCCGGTCGACAGATCAACCCCCGTAACTTCACCCCTTACGGAAGCCGCGGCTTCTTTAACCCGAGACTGCGGCAGGTATCGCAGGGTACGGATAAGCACTTCGAAGGCCTTCCGGACGGTGCCATGTACCGGTACTTTAGCTGGTCGGCCGACGGTACGCGGATAGCGTTCTGTGAAGTCACGGACGAGGGCCTGCAGCTCTGGACGGCCGAACGCGACACGCTCTTGTGTTCCCGGGTGGGTACCAACGATATCAATAACAGCCTCGGTGGGGTGCCCTACGACTTCATCGGAAACGACCGCTTCCTCATCAAACGACGCATCGCCGGGGTCGAGGAACCCATTGACTCCGAAACGGTTACCGGACCCAACGTGCAGGAATCCTCCGGAAAGGAAGGAGCCAACCGGACCTACACGAACCTGCTCCAGAGCGAGTACGATATCCGGCTGTTTCGCTACTATGCCAACAGCCAATTGTTCCTGCATCGCCTGGACACCGGGAACGAGACGGCCTGGGCCGAGCCCGGCATTATTGCCGGACTGGGTGACAGCCCCAACGGCCAGTGGTTTGTGATCACCTACGTGGTCGAGCCCTTTAGCCTCAACGTTCCCTACGACAAGTTTGCTGACCGGGTGTTATTACTCGATCGCGAGGGGGACGAGGTCAGGGAGTTAGCCCAGCGTCCGATCGTGGAGCACCTGCCCCCCGCCTTTGGAGCGGTTATCACGCAGCCGCGGCGGTTCAGTTGGCGCAGTGACAAGCCTGCCCAACTGTACTGGACCGAAGCACTTGACGGAGGCGATCCCCGGGTGGATGCCCCCTTCCGGGAGCAATTCTACTACCTGGATGCGCCGTTCACCGGCGAGCCACGGAAAAGCATACGCCTGCCGATGCGATTCGGCGCGCTGCGCTGGGGTCGTGGCGACCTGGCCATAGCCGTAGACTGGGAATGGAGTAGCCGCCGACAAGTGACACGTCGGTGGTACCCCGACCAACCGGAACGCGAGCCGGAAGTCATCTTCGACCATAACTGGGAAGACAACTACAACGACCCGGGGAATGTGGTCACGACCTCCCTGCCCTCCGACCACAGCATTTTACTCACGCGCGATGGGGGTCAGACGCTCATTCTGATGGGTAATGGCCACAGTCCGGAGGGTCCCCAACCCTTCGTGGACACCTTCAACCTGACTACCCACGAGCGGTCCCGGCTCTGGCAATCGGCTCCCCCCTACTTCGAGCGGCCGCTGTTTTTCCTCGACGAGGACCCGGACTTCTTTCTACTGGCTCGGGAACAGGCTAACGAGCGCCCCAACTTCTACCTGCGCCACCTCATCACGGGTGAGGAAACGCAGATCACCGACTTCCCCCACCCATATCCGCAGCTTCGGGACAGCCAGTATCAATTGGTGACCTACCAGCGCGCGGATGGCGTACACCTGAGTGGCGAACTGCACACACCCGCACATTTTGATCCCGAACGGGACGGTCCCTTACCTATCCTGATGTGGGCTTACCCACAGGAGTACAAGGATGCCGATAAGGCCGGCCAGGTACTTTCCAGCAGCCACCAATTCCGGCGGATCAGCCCGCTGTCTCCCCTACCCTTTCTGGCTGCCGGATATGCCGTTTTTGATGATTTCGCCATGCCCATCGTCGGTGAGGGCGATGAGGAACCCAACGAAACCTTCATCGAGCAGGTGCGGATGAATGCCCAGGCCGCGGTGCGTAAACTGGTGCAGATGGGCGTAGCCGACCCCGATCGCGTCTACGTGGGCGGCCACAGTTACGGTGCCTTTATGACGGCGCACCTGTTGGCGCATACCACGCTATTCGCCGGTGGCATTGCCCGTAGCGGAGCCTTCAACCGCACGCTAACACCTTTCGGCTTTCAGGCGGAGGAACGCACGTTCTGGCAGGTACCGGAGACTTACGTACGGCTGAGCCCCTTCGTTCACGCCGACAAGATCAACAGCCCGCTCCTACTGATCCACGGCGAAGAGGACAGCAATAGCGGTACCTACCCGGTACAATCAAAGCGTATGTTTACCGCTCTCGACAACCTGGGTAAAACCGCCCGGCTGTGCCTGTTACCCTATGAGGACCACGGCTACGCCGCCGAAGAGAGTATCCTGCACATGCTCTGGGAGATGCACCGCTGGATGGAGATGTACAGCAAGGAAGGAAAATCCGTTAGGATACGGAAGGCGGTACCGGCTAACTAAGGAAACCGGAGCGTAACCCGGTACGCCAAGGTACCCGTACCTTGGAGAGCAAGTCAGATACGGACCGTCGACCATGCGCATACTAGCCCTTTTCCTTTTTACTGTCGTGCTGTCGCACTGTCGCAGTGCCCTTACCCATACCTACTCCGACGTAAGCAAGTGGGAGAAGATGACCTTTGACTTCCCCGGCCCCGAAACCGCCGAGGATGCTGCCGAAAACCCCTTCGTCAATTACCGGCTCGATGTGACCTTCACCACGGGCGAGCACCAGATCACCGTACCCGGCTTCTACGCCGCCGACCAACGCGCCGCCGACAACGGTGCCACTGCGGGTGATCTCTGGCAGGTCCGTTTCCGCCCCGACCGGGAGGGCGAGTGGACGTACACTGCCAGCCTGGTGCAGGGCGATAGTATCTACCTCGATCGGGATCCTAGGGCCGGCAAAGTTCTCGAACGGTACGAGGGCGCCTTCCTGGTTGGCCCCGCCGAAGCGGGGGAACGGGGAAGGTTACTTCGCGATCACCCCCGCTACTTACGCTGGGCGGAATCCGGAGACTACTTTCTGAAAACGGGCGTGGACAGCCCGGAAAACCTGCTGGGCTACCAGGACTTCGACGGAACCTACCGGCACAGTGAAGAATTTCGGGAGGGGGAAAGCCGCTCCGAAGGCCTGCATACGTTCACCGTACACGAGCCAGATTCCCGCCCCGGCGACCCCACCTGGCGGAACGGCAAAGGTACCGGCCTGCTGGGGGGACTCAACTACCTCCACGACGCCGGCGTCAACAGCATTTATTTTCTCACCCTGAATATCAACGGCGACGGCAAGGACGTCTGGCCCTACACCGACCACGAAGAGCGCTACCGTTTCGACGTGAGCAAGCTGGCCCAGTGGGAGCGGGTATTTGACCACGCGGATAGTCTGGGGATGATGCTGCACTTCGTCCTGAACGAAACGGAAAACGAAACGCTGCTGGACGGGGGCGATACCGGTCCACAACGCCGGCTCTACTTCCGGGAGCTCATAGCCCGCTTCGGCCACCACCGCGCCATTACCTGGAACCTGGGCGAGGAGAACGGACCGAATAGCTGGTCGGACACCTATCAGACCAATGACCAGCAGCGACAGGTCATTGACTGGTTTGCGGAGAACGATCCGTACCACCACTATGTCGTCTTACACACCCACCCCGGGGAAGAGGCCTTTACCGCCATCTACGAGCCCCTGTTGGGCAACGATGATCTGGATGGGCTTTCCCTGCAGCTCGGTGACCCGTATTCGGCGAACGAGGTCACCCGGAGGTGGATCGATCGCTCCGCCGAAGCCGGGGCTCCCTGGATCATGACCCTCGACGAAGTGGGCCCCTGGTTTCGTGGCCTCGACCCCGATGATGCCATAAACAACAATCAGGATAGCCTGCGGGCGCTTACCCTATGGGGCAACCTCATGGCCGGTGGGGCGGGGGTAGAATGGTATTTCGGGGCCAACAGCCCCCACAATGATCTCAATCTGGAAGATTGGCGCAGCCGCGATGGCGCGTACCGGTGGTCGGCTGTGGCGCGCCGGTTTTTCGAGGACTACCTCCCCTTCTGGGAGATGTCGCCGCGCAATGAATTGACGGAGAGCGAAACGGACTGGTGCTTGGCTAAACCGGGCGAGGTGTACGCCGTGTACTTACCGTTCGGTCGTCCGGCTAAACTGGACTTATCGGGTACCGAAGGGGAGTTTACGGTTCGGTGGTACGATCCGCGCCTGGGTGGGGACCTGGTGGACGTGGGGGAAATGGTCGCCGCCGATGATGGCGTAGTGGAATTGGTGCCTCCGGGGGATGGGGATTGGGTGGCGTTGCTGCAACGGCGGTCGGACGACTGATGGTGGGACGGAGTTAACGCCAACGCAAGCGCAAGACCCCCAATACCGCCTCCTTGATGATCGACTTGTGCATCTTGCTGTTACCGGCAATGCGATCGGTAAACGTGATGGGGACTTCCACGATCTTGAATCCGAGCTTCCGGGCGGTAAACTTCATTTCAATCTGGAAGGCGTAACCAATACACCGGATGTCGTCGAAGTTCATGGCCTCCAGTACGGGCCGCGAGTAACACATGAAGCCGGCGGTCGGGTCTTTGATCGGCATTCCGGTGACGATGCGGGTATAAACACTGGCCCCGTAGGAGAGAAAAATCCGATCCATCGGCCAGTTTTTCACGCTTCCCCCTTTGGTGTAACGACTCCCCACGGCAACGTCCGCATCACCGTCGTGGCAGGCGGCGCGCAGGCGCACCAGATCGGCCGGCGTATGGCTGAAGTCGGCGTCCATCTCGAAGAAGTAGTTGTATCCTTCCGGTCGGGCCAGGCCCCAACGGAAACCATCGAGGTAAGCCGTCCCCAGGCCCAGCTTACCCGCTCGCTCCAGTAGGTGCAGGCGGCCCGGGAAACGCACCTGCAGTCCCCGCACCACATCGGCGGTGCCGTCGGGGGATCCATCGTCGACGATCAGCAGGTGAAACGGCTGCGACAGGCCAAAAACGACTTCCACCATGCGAGAGATGTTTTCACGCTCGTTGTAGGTGGGAATAATAACCAGACTGTCGCTCAAGGTGGATTAAATTGAGCGGCCAAAGATAGGGCAGCAGTATGAGAGACGGGCGATATCCGGGGTGGTGGCTGGCACTGGCGGTATTCGTCAGTTCTCCCTGGCTCATCGCGCAGGGTCCCATCAGCGGATTTCCGGTTAGCAAGGGCGAAATAGCCATCGCGCCGGCTTACGGGCTGGAACGGTACGATTCGTACTTCGGAGAAGATGGTGCGACGGAGGATCGCGACGTTACCACCAACAGCTACAGCCTGTTCGTCGAGGCGGGGATGGATGACCGTACGTCCCTGATCGCCACCCTGCCCTACCTCCGGACCAACGAGCGCTCCGGAAGCCTGCAGGACGCTTCCGTGTGGTTGAAGTACAACAATCTCGACAGCCGCACCGAACGGGGAGCCCACCGCGCTTTTACGGCCGTAGGACTCAGCTTCCCGGTGGGTGACTACGAAACTGCCGGAATTGCCGCGCTGGGCCAGCGGGCAACCGTCTTCGGAACCCGGCTGGTTTACCAGCACCAGTACGACAGCGGATTTTTCCTTCACGCCCAGTCAGGATTTGACCTCCAGTTCGCCCCGGAAAGCCGGGCCAGCTGGCCCCTGCTCTTCCGCAGCGGATTTGGCACCCGGTATTACTACGTAGAGGGCTGGTTGGAATTCATTACCGCCCTTGGTCAGGGCAGCGCCGTGCAAACCGCCACCGCTACCACCGGCAGCAGCTGGCAACGGGCCGGTCTGACCCTTTACTTACCCATAACGCCGTGGGTGGGCCTTACGGCGGGTGGCGCCTACGTGCTCGGCGGCGAGTACATCGGACGAAGCACCCGGATAAACATAGGATGCGTCCTCAAAATATTGCCTAAAGACTAACCCCCTCATTAATTACTACTAACCCAGAGCGCCACTAAAGCCGCAGGCACCCTACCGCGAAGCGGAACTATTCAAAATCTCCGCCACGTGCATCACCCGCAACGGCAGCCCGTCCCGCCGGATCAAACCCTCCATGTGCATCAGACAGGACATATCGCCGCTGGTAATGACTTCGGCGTCGTGGCGCAGGTGATCCGCAATGCGGTCCTTCCCCATCTTGGTGGATAGCTCCGGCTGGTTGACACTAAAGGTGCCCCCGAATCCGCAGCATTCATCGACCCGGTCCAGTTGCACTAGCTCTACCCCATCGACCATACTCAGCAAGTACCGGTAGTAGCTGAAGTCGGCCCCCACGCGCTCCGAACTGGCGCCAAGGCGCAAGCCGCGCAGACCGTGACAACTGTTGTGGATGCCGACCCGCCCCTGGAATTGGGCATCCAGTTTCTTTACCCCCAGCACGTTAACCAGAAAGTCAGCCAGTTCGAACGTCCGCTCTCGGACGGACGTGACTCCTTCCGAATCGTCCAGTACATCGTAGTGGTGATTCACGTGATAAACACAGCTACCCGAGGGGCAGACCACGTAGTCGAAGGAGCTGAAGGTTTTGACGAAGTGCTCGTAGATCGGACGGGCCTCCTGCTCCATGCCACTATTCGCCAGTGGTTGGCCACAACACGTCTGTTCGCGGGGGTAGACTACCTCACAACCCAATCGTTCCAGTAACTGGAAGGTGGCTATGCCGGCTTGCGGATAGAACTGGTCAATATAACAGGGAATAAAAAGGCCTACGGTCATGATTCGGGAATATGAGTCAAGGTAACAAAGCGGTTCGGCCCACCCATCCTGCCGTGTCCGCCCGGTCTTGATTAAATCTCCGTACCGTATTCAAACTGGAGCTTCTCCAGGCGAAGTAGGAGCGACTCCAGCGAGTCACGAACCTCCTCCAGGTTAGCGCGCACCACCCTGGCGAAGGAAGGGTCGACAAACAGGTGATCGCCGATATCGGCCAGCTCTTCGGGGCCGTTGTCCTCGATCGCCCGCAATTGTTGTTGTACGTAATTGGTGAGCTGTTCGGTCCGCCCGTCCCAAAACTCCCGGAGCAGCCGGTGCGGTTGCTTCCGGATCACTTCCCGTCGTTCGGCAAGTTGCGTCTTGAGCCGAAAAACGGTATCGGTGCCATTGAAATTGACCTCAATGGTCTGCTCCCGGGGGCCCTTGCGACCCCGGATGCGATTCACCAAATTCAGGTCCTCGTCGTAGAAGTTGACGCTGGTAAACTCTTCGTTGCTCAACCCCCGGAACTGGTCGATGGCCACCAATACGCCCCGGAACTGGCTTAGATCCTTCTCCAGCTCATAGTAGCTGTCCCTTACGGGAAGAAGCTGCTCTTCTTCCCGAACGTGCTCGATGCGGGTCTCCTCCCGCACATCCTCTTCAAATTCCCGCACTTCGGTTTTTAGCGCGGACAGATTGACCGCTACGCTGTAGCCGTGCTTGCGAACGGCGTCGACGATCATATCCCGGATCACCTCCCGCTGTTCCGGAGCACTCCACAGACAATGCTCCAGTAGAAAGCAATCCATTAAATTGACGGCGGAGCGGCCGTGCAGGAAGGCGGCGGCGCGCAGGAGCCGGACGGACTTCTTCCAGCGGCGATCGTAAATTAATATCGGGTGGGGGGCATTGTTGGGTTGCTCGTTATATCCTTCGATCTTATAGAGTAAGAGCTGCAGCGTATTGAGTACTTCGGCCGGCACTTCGATTTCATCGATCTGCTTCGACCACTGGGTCAGCTCCGCTTCGGAGAGCTTCGTTGTCTCCGGAATATTGTCATCGTACACGTCACGCGTATCGACGACCATTTTAATGAAGTTCTGATACTCGTTGATGCGGCCCAGTTCGAGCCTTACGAGGAAACGGTCCCAGATCGGTGCCAGGTTGGCGTGGCGGGGCGGCAGCTCGTTGCTGGCGGTAATAATTCCCCGGATGTTGACCTGGATATCGTGATCGCCGTTCCGGTAGATCTTTTCGTTGAGGATGGTGAGCAACGCATTCTGTATCGCGGGGCCGGCCTTCCATATCTCATCGAGAAAGACAATATTGGCGCCGGGCAGATAGCGGTCGGTCAGTCGCTCGTATTTGTCCTCATCCCGCAGCTTTTTGATCGAAATGGGTCCAAACACCTCGTCCGGGGTAGAAAACTTGGACATGAGGTATTCAAAGCTGACCCCGTCGCGAAAGGCGTACTTGAGGCGTCGGGCGATCAGGCTCTTTCCCACTCCCGGGGGGCCGAGTAAGAATATACTTTCGCCGGCTACGGCGGTGAGTAGCGACAAGCCCATGGCACGGTCCCTTTCGTAAAGCCCGGCGGTGAGGGCACTAAGCAGGTCCTCGGTTCGCTGACGTAGGTTGGTTTCGGGGTTGGCGGTCATGGGGAGGTAACGGGACCACCGGGGGATGGTTTGAAAACCAGGAACGGCCCCCGGAGCGTATGCTCCGGGGGCCGTTCAAGTCCCGATGGGCAGTAAGCCTGCCGGGAAGCGAGGGTTACTTCTCGCCGTATTTGTCGAGGCGGTATTCTGCCTTTAGCTTCTCCTTCCGACGCTTCACGCTGGGTTTGGTGAACTCACGACGGTTGCGGAGTTCGCGGATTACGCGGGTATTGATAGATTTGCGCTTATAGCGCTTCAGGGCGCGATCAATATTTTCGCCCTCACGTACATTAATTATTAGCATTCAGCGTCACTGTTTTTAGAATTGGAGCGCAAAGATACAAATTATTTTCGTACCGAGCAAGCGATTTCCAATACCGTGCGGCCGGTTTCCGTCCGGTACTGCAGTTTCTCCACGTTTAATTTACGTAGCAGGGCTTTTGGATCGGGCGTGCTGACCTTCGCTTCCGAATCGGAGTCGTAGGGCGTTGGTGCGCTATCCGTCTTGGGGGTCTCGGAAGAGGTCCGCGCGGACGCCGCGGGTTTGGTCAGCATGGCTACCACTTCGTGCAGGCCGAGATTGATCAGATCGTCGCTTACGGCGATACGACCATCCACCCGGCTACCGGTCAGATCCTCGAAGTTGGTGTCCATAAGATGTTGAAGTACGGGATGCATAGGCTTATTCGGCTTTTAGATGAAGATTGAGGAGCAGGCGGTTGGCTTCGCTTTTCACTTCCAGAGACTGGATGAGGGGAACGAGGCGCTGATAGCCCAGGTGGGTCAGCAGTCCCGGGACGTGGATACGCAGGTTTTTACTGGTTAATTCTATGCCCCGTGGCAACCGGCGTTCGATCTGACCCTGTAGTACGCTGATCAGGGAGCGGTCGAGAAACCCGAGTCCTTCCTCGATCCGGAATTCCAGCCACGGCTGATCCGGAAAGCTGACGGGCATACCCGGAGCGAAAAGTATTTGGCGCGATACCATACCCACAATCGGGGCCTGGGCGGTCAGATGTACCCGAAAGCGGTTGCGGTCGTTCGGGTCGATGAGCAGTTCGCGAACGGGGGTATTCGCCGGGCGAGCGGCCAGCACCTCGTTCAGCAGTACGCGCGTGAGCGGGAGGTGAATCTGCAGGTCGGTCCCGCCGAGCGCGGCGGATGGATTCTCGAGGGCGGCGGTCGCCAGATTCGTAGGAAAGGAAGGCATGATCGGTGAACGTCAATACGTCGACGTAGTTCGTGGGTCAGTCAGCCGGGAGCCGCCCGTAACACGGAAGCCGTACCAGGGGCTGCCCGGCCATTTCCCAACCGGCCCGGTGCACGTCTGCTCCGAACGTAGCGCAAATACAAAATAACGGGGCAGAAAGAAGTTCAACCTCCTGCTTCCAAATCACGTGCTTGCATACAAGTCAGCAACCTGCCGAGTGCACAATCGACGACCAGTACGTACACACATTACCTGCCAGCTCTACGCTTCACCCCCTTTTCTCGACGATCCGGGCTTATACCTCTACCCCTTTCCCGAACGGAAGTTGCCCATCCACGTTTGAAGGAGTATAAAGTCCCCACCCCCTATGAAGCCGATCATTTACTCGTTATTATTTTTTCTTTGCTCCAGCCTATACGCCCAGACGGATGGCACGAACCCTCAACTAGCCCCGAATACCGGCGGCGTGGGTGGGACGTTAACGGAAGAAGGCAGTGATCAACCGGTGGGTTTTGCAAATATCGCGGTGTACAATGTAGAAAGCGGACAGATGGTCAGTGGTACCACCAGTGACATCGAAGGCAAATTTACGCTCAAAGATTTGCCCTACGGCGACTATCGCCTGGAGGTCAGCTTTATCGGTTACGAGGACGAAGAGATGATGCTCGAGCTCAATAACGGCGAACGCTATCTAGAGGTCGGTAAGATCAATATGGCCTCCGGTGGAGCCACCGATCTGGACGAAGTCGTCGTGACCGCCGAACGCGCCATTATGGAACTCGGCCTTGACCGTAAGTCATTTAACGTGGAAAAGAGCGTAGCGGCTACGGGCGGTTCGGCGGCCGATCTGCTGCGACAGATACCCAGTATTACCGTTGATCTGGAAGGCAACGTCAGTCTGCGGGGAAGCGGCGGTGTACGCTTCCTCATCAACGGCAACCCCAGCGGTATCGTGGGTTCGGATCCCGCCACCTACCTGCAGTCGCTTAGCGCATCAAGTATCGAACGGGTGGAAGTCATCACCAACCCGGGTGCGGCCTACGACCCCGAGGGTACGGCGGGCATCATCAACATCATCCTGAAGCAGAAGGAAGAGGACGGTTTCAACGTCACCACCACCCTCAACGCCGGTACGAACAACAAATTCGACGGCAACATGGACCTCAACTGGCGGAAAGGCAAATTCAATTCCTTTGCCGGGGTCAGCGGTCGCTACGACGAACGCTTCTTCCAGGGTTTTCGCGATCAGGAGGGCAGGCTTGTTATCGACACACTGGCCGACGGTACCATCGTCGATTCGCTGTTCAGCCGCCGATTCGACTTTAACGGCGATCGGGTGCGTAAATCAACCCTGGTGAAATTAGGGACCGAGTACAGTATCAGCCCCCGTGCAATTATCGGCGTGCAGGGTAATTACCAGCTGGAATGGGGAGATAACAGCAATCTGCGTACCACCGATTTCTTCGACAGTGAAAGCGATCTCGACCGAACCAGCACCCGAACCGAAACCGAGCCGAGCGAAGAGACTAACTATGAGGTTCAACTGAACTACAACCAGACCTTTCAGCAGGAGGGCCGCCGGCTAAGCGCACAGCTACAGTACAGCAATAACGATGAAAGCGAAATTGAAAATTACGATGAAGTAATAACCAATGAACAGAACGCTACGATCGGAACCGAACGGCAGCGCTCCCCCACCCTCGAAGGCCGGGATCGCGTTCTTGCACAGATGGACTACGAGCAGACTTTCGGTGAATTTAAATTGACCACCGGCTGGCGGTCTACGTTCGAACGACTGGAGGAAGATGCGGAATTTCAGACCTTCGACGGCAATGAATTTCAGACGGTCGACCTGTTTAGCAACCTCTTTGCCTACGAGGAGGATGTCCACGCCATATACGCGAGCTTCGGCGGAAAGATTGAGAAGATTACCTTTAACGCCGGACTACGGGCCGAGCAGGCTTATACAACGAGCCAGCTGCTGGAACCGAATCTAGAGACCTTCGAAAACGATTATTTCAAAGTATATCCCAGCATTTACGCCGGCTATTCTTTCACCGAAGAAACTACGCTACAACTCAGTTACAGCCGGCGCATCGAGCGTCCGCGCGCCTGGGCCCTTAACCCCTTCGTGGATCGCGGCGATCCCTTCAATCTCCGGGCGGGTAACCCTTTCCTGCTCCCCGAACTGATCAACAGCTTCGAACTGAACGTCCAGCAGCAATTTGGGGCCAGCACCATCACCGGTGGCGTATACTTCCGGCAGCGTAACGATATCATCAGCCGCATTACTGAAATCCAGGAGGGCGGTGTCAGTCTCAATACCCGAGCTAACCTGGATCAGGGACGCGACTACGGCATCGAAATCATCAGCACCTACCGGCCCACCGAAAAACTGGACCTCACGCTTAGCGCCAACGGGTACCGCAGTGAAATTATCGGCAACAGCCAGAACGAAAATATCGACCAGAACGGCTACCTCTTCAGTGGCAACGTTCAGGGAAGCTATGAACTCCCCTGGGAAGTACAGGCTCAATTCACTTACTTCTACCGTAGCCCCGGTGTACGCCCACAGGGCCGCATCGAAGCCATTCAGAGCCTGGATGTCGGTTTCCGGAAGCAAATCCTGAATGACCGTGGTGCGATCACCTTCCGGGTATCGGACGTATTCAATCAGCGGAAGTACCGCTTCGTCACCGAAACCGGAGGCATCACGACCACCAGCGAGTTTCAGCGGGAGAGCCGCATTGCCTACATCGGGTTTCAGTACAGTCTGAATAATCTCGGACAAAACAATCGCCGCGATGAAGGTCGCCGGGGTGGTGACGGTGGCGGAGACGGCGACTTCTAAACTTGCCGCAGTCATCTAAGGTACTGGTAGTGAGCACACAACAACCTTACTACCCTAGCCTATGCACGTTCTACCCCTGGCTTGTTGCCTAATCTGTTCCGTCCTCTTGTTCCCAGCTTGTGGATCGGACACGAACGATTATTCCGAGCAATCCCCCCCACAACCATCCGAGACGGCTCCCGATCGGCCGTACCAGGATTCCCTTTTTGCGTTCCAAACCACTCTCCCCGGCAATTGGACGGCCGTGACCAATACCGAAACCGGCCTGCCACGGACCATCAACTTGGTGCCCACCGATCAACTTACGCCTGGCCAGTCCACCCCCGATCTCCACGGCGGCCAGGAAATGGCCTATGTCCTGGCGATCCCTGACGGGCTAGGCACGGAAGTGCCAGCCGGCAGCACCGCAGACTGGGAGTCGGCCAAGGAGTGGCAACCCTACCCGGGCTTCGCCGTAGACGATACCCGTTCCCAACTGTTTCTTCTGGAAAACGATGACGTTTGGGGATACCTGCTCTATCCGGCCAGCCCCCCTAGGGGTTGGAGCGAGAACGGCTTTGTCTTCGCCAAGTATGCCGTGGACGATGGCGAAACGATATGCTACGATGCCAACGGTCAGGTCAAACCACCGCAGAGTTGTGATCCGATGGGTTCCGACCGCATGGTACGAAAAGGCTTCGTCTCCAAGGCGTCCAGATCTGCCGTCGATCTGATTCTAGAGACCTGGGAATTCATAGAACCATCCCAGCGGGCAATTGACGATCTCATTCGGGTCGATATCCCGGTATTGGACATGGAGGCGGTATCCCCGCTTACCGTTTCCGGGCAAGCCCGGGGCACCTTCTATTTCGAAGGCAACTTCACGGTTCGTTTGAAAGATAGTGAGGGAAATACCTTAGCTCAGGAACCGGCCACGGCACAAGATGACTGGATGACCGAAGACTGGGTACCCTTTCAGAGCGTACTGAAATTCGATGCCCCGAACAGCGCAACGGGCCAGGTGATCTTTGAAAGCGCCAACCCATCCGGATTAGCAGAAAATGCGCGGCACTTCAGCATTCCGGTGCGGTTCGGCAGATGATTTGGGCGATGTACGCAGGAAATTGCCTCCTCAACCAGCAGGCTAGCTCTCGCCATCCACCCATCTCCGTGGTTACGTTTCCTAATCACGGAATTGCACCTTACCGCACGATAAGGCGATTGCGTGCTACCGACCCGTCCGCTGCCAGGACCACCACGACATAGGCGCCCCTGGGAATACCAGCAAGGGAAATCTGCTCCCTGCCCTGCAGTTGCGCACGTGCCAGAATCAGGGACCCGGAGAGGCTATACATCCGTAATTCGTAGGGTCCCGGGTAGGCCCGTGGGCTTACGGAGAAATCGTTGCTCGCTGGATTAGGGAACAGGTCTGCCTGACGACGGGTGGCCGGCCCGAAATCAGCAACGGCCAGAATGATGTCGCTGAAGTCGTAGGCCTCCCCACATTCCAGTTGATCGTTCATCAGGTAACGGAGAAAATCCCGCTCGGGATACATGCCTATTAACAGGGTATCGACGGTTTCCGGCACGAAAGGCGTGTGGAGTGGTTCGGGTCCGCCATCGATGATCAGAAGGGGGGAACCGCATACGGTATCGCGGTCCGGGAAGTACGTACCATCGGAGAAACGGGTGCTGGATAGTCCACACACCCCCTCCTGCAGGAATCGGATGCGGTACAGCAGGCCCTCTTCGGTGCTGTCCACGACCGCCCGTTGTCCTGGTTGCAGCCCTTCCATGGCTTCCGGAAAGGCATATGACTGTACACGTACCACGTCGCGGACGAGCGTGGAGTCCTCGGGGGGGTAGGAACCATCCGAGCGAACTCGGTATTGCAGGCGATCCCCCACGGTTTTAAAGTACTGCCGGTTGCCAACTATTGAATCTAGTGACAGTACGGTGTAGGTTTGCTGGGTGTACCAATCGTACATAAGGGTATCGTCCGGACCTATGGTTCGCCGGGGCGCATGCTTCTCTATGTGGTAGGTATCCCCTACCGCCACCTGACCGTAGGTACTGTCGGCGGGTAGTTGCCGCCCCAAGTTATCCTGGCTGGTACCGGCGAGGGTAAGTGTCCGGCCGGTGGGTGGGGGTTCATACATAAAACCGCCCCGTACCACCCCGTAGGTTTGACTGATCGCCAGGCGGTGAACGGTATCTCCCTCCTGAGTAAGTAGACTGATTTGCTTTACGGAATCGGGTACGCCAAAGATGTCTTCCTGCGCCACGGTAT
>JBASAV010000265.1:0-8138 GCA_049650785.1 Lewinella sp.
CGTCTTCGCGGGCTTCGACCTTTAGGTGTACGCCTTCGGCGGTGTAGGGTACTTCGGCGAGCACTTCCTGACCTTCGCGGGTCTGTTTGAGCAGTTGGAGCTGATCGGCGGTCTTGTTGACGAAGTAATAGTGGGTTTCACTCTGTAGTATGACGACCCCGGCCTGTTCGTTGACCGACTCCGGCTCGAAGTCCAGGTAGGTAGCGAAGGATCCGCTGAGGTGGGTCTGCCGCCGCAGCATCAGCGCGGGGTTGTCGCGGATGTCAATGGTTTCCGGGCGGAGGTCCATGCTCAAGGTTCCCTCATCCGTGTGAAGGTCGTACCACTCCTCCCGGACGTTACGCAGGAACATCCAGCGGGCGTCCAGCGGCGCATCAAAGTCGATACGGTAGGTGAACTCGCCGTTCAGCGGAACGGGAGAAGGACTGGTGGTCCCGGTATTGGGCAGGGGGTACTCGTACTGGACGGCTTCAAAATCGGGATTGATGACGGGCCAGCCATCTTCCGTCCATTCAACGGGGGCCAGAAAGGTTTCCCGGCCGGTATTGAAATGATTGCCTTCGTACGGGCGGCAGGCCAGGAAGACGGCCCACCACTCCCCGGACGGTAGCTCCACCATATCCGCGTGACCGACCGTAGTGATCGGGTTCGGGCGGTCGGGATCGAGCGTACGGGCCGTGATGATCGGGTTGTTTTCGTAGGGGACGAAGTCGTCGGTCAGATTCTTCGCCCGGAAGACCACCTCGGAGTGGTTGTAGGCCGTTCCGCCTTCGGCACACATGAGGTAGTAGTACCCCTTGGTCTTATAGATATGGGGCGCTTCGATCCATACCGGCTCCTGGCTGATATCCGATCCGCCGTTTACCAGCAGGCGCTCCTCCCCGATGGGTTGGAAGGTTTGGGGGTCCAGTTCCCGCATGCGGATCGTGCGGTGACCGGAATACAGCGGTTCATTATCCGGCGCGCCCAGGTTATACACGACGTACACGCGATCATCGTCGAAGAAGAGGCTTGGGTCGATACCGCCGTTCAGTTCCGGAAGCCAGATGGGTTCAGACCAGGGTCCGGCGGGATCCTGCGTTCGGGAAACGAAATTTCCGTATCCGTCGATGAGGGTACAGATGACGTAGAACCAGCCGTCGTGGTGAGTTATGGCGGGGGCAAAGAAGCCACGCGTGATGCGTTGCTCGTCGAGATTCATCTGCTGGTTGGTGTCCAGCACGGCTCCGATCTGTTCCCAGTTGACCAAATCCCTGCTGTGCATGATCGGTAGCCCCGGAAAGTAGCCAAACGTCGAAGTCGTGAGGTAGTAGTCATCCCCCACCCGGCAGATGCTTGGATCGGGGTTGAATCCGGCCAGAATAGGGTTTTGGAAAGTGGCGGCACTGGTCGACTCCTGCGCCGGAGACGGCTCGGTGGATCGTTGACAGCCGACCATCCAAGTGGCTACAAAACTGATTAATACAAAAATGCGCATGCTCATCGGCTTATTTTTTATTCGGGAGTTGTCACTCCTTAATAAAATTGAGCCAGCGCTACCCGAGGGAAGGCTGGCTCAATTACAGGATTTAGTTAATACGGGGTTGTTATTCGTATCCCGGATTCTGGTAGGCGTCGGTCATGCCTTCGTCCAGTTCCATACCGTCCAGTTGTCCCTGGGGAATAGGACGTAGGTAGAGGTAGGGCTCGATATCCCGCTGGAAGGTCTGGGGGGTGTGGTCACCGTATTCACGTCCGGCGATGGAATATTCACCCGCCAAATCTTCCCAGGTTTGCGTGCGCACCAGGTCGTACCACCGCATACCTTCGGCGTAGTACTCGCGCGAGCGTTCCATGAGCAGGAAGTAAATGTCGGGATCGTCGGGGGTAGCCTCGGTGAGCTCCTGACTGAAGTCGGCATCGTAGGCCATGTTCTCACCGTTGTCGTAGCGCCACTGGCCGGCACGGGCCCGGATCACGTTGAGCAATTCGCGGGCACCCCGGCCGGATTCGGTAGCCGCTCCCTTGATGGCAGCCTCGGCCGCAATAAAGTACAGTTCGGAGAACTTGACGATATTGAAGGGCCGGGTGCTGCCGGCGTTGGGCTGGCCGAGGCCGCCGTTGTTATCCGTCCGGTAAACGCCCAGTTTCCACAAGCCGGGGTAGACCACGCGGCTGATGTCCCCCGGGGCGATGACAAAATCAGAGCGGCCCGGTAAAACACCGGCACCGATGTTGCTGAGTCCCTGCCCGTCCGGATATTGGATTTCCGTTTCCGGCTCCTCATCCAGGAAAGTAAGGATGGCATCTCCGGGAGACACGGGTAGTCCGTTGGCGTTATAGAGTACGTCATCGGGTACGCCGGCCTTGTCCCAGTTACCACGGTATACGGTAGTAAAGGTTCCATCGTAGCGGGAATCCTCATCCTTGTTTGCAAAGATTTCGGTGATTGCGTCGATGGTGGGAGCCATCCGTGTCCAGGGGCGGCCCAGGGGCTGAGCGGCTTCCCGCTGAACGGATGCGATGGGTGTCGTGAAATCGGGATCGGCACCACTACGGATGACGGTGTAGTTCCAGGTCATCATCCATACGGCGAAGTTGTCAGGAGCTCCACCACTTCCGTAAGTAAGGCTTCCGCCATTGTAGAACTCGCTCTCCTCGGTATGGTCCGCGTAAAGTAAGTTCTCACTGTTGCGGTCATTCGGCGCATAGTGCACGTCGTAGAAGGTAGGCTGAAGGGCAAAGGGTCCGGGATTATCGATGCCGGAAATTGCCATATCGTAGGCCTCCTGAAAGTACCAAGCGGCGTCGTGCCCGTCGGGGTCGGAGCGGCTGGTTTCGGGGTAGGTCGGAATATTGTTGGGGTTTTCGAGCCACCAACCGTAGGTCAGGTAGGCCTTGGCCAGCATCAACCGGGCCAGCGGCTTGGTGACGGCACCGGTGACACGGGGATCGTCGGGCAGGTCCTCAACGGCCTGCACCAAATCGGGGAAGATGGCCTGGGTGTACACCTCGGGTACCGTGTTACGGGTAGATACCCGAACCGGGTTGGTATTGAAGGTCAGCGGACCGGAACCCAGATCGAGGGGAACACCGCCGAAGGTCTGTACCAGGTTAAAGTAATCGAAGGCCCGGAAGAACCGCGCTTCACCGATCAGTTCCGCTGAAATACCGACTTCGGAAGCGTTCTCAATGATGCCGCTGGCGGTGTTGATATCGCCGAAGGCCGTACCCCAGAGTACACTGGAGGGGTAAAACGTCGAATTCAGTTCCCCCTGCCCGGAGAGGTCGGCGACCAGGAAGTTCCCGTCGGCGCTCTGGGCGTAGGTAGCTTCGTCGGTACCGGTGATCTGGCTGTTATAATAATAGGCCTGACCGTACAGGCTTCGCAGGTTAGCATAGAGGGCCGTAAGACCACCCTGTACGCCGCGTTCCGTTTGGAAAAATCCGGGTTCGTAGAAACTACGCGGTTGTTCCTCGAGCACGTCCTCACAACCCGCCGTAAAGACGAGGATGGCGGCGGCGCTCAGGACTGTTTTAATATTAATGAATTTCATGATTCGACAGTTTAGAAGGTTACGTTGAGGCCCAGGAGAAAAACGCGGGTAGCGGGGTTGTTGGTTCCGATGGTCAGCAGGCGGGAGTTGTAGCTCGGCACGGCCTGGTATTCATTACCCCGGGCATTGGTTTCCGGGTCCATGCCCGTCAGGTCGTTGTAGGGGGAGAACAATACGAAGGGATTCTGTACGGAGGTGTAGATCCGAAACTGGCTGACGGCATCCGAGGTGATGACACTACGGGTCAGGTCATATCCGAGCGTGATCGTCCGAAACTTAAGGTACCCCCCGTCGAAGTAGCTCAGCGTTGAACCGTATTCAGGGTTATCACCACTGCGCACGCCGCTAGGGGCCGGGTAGCGGGATCCCGTATTTTCCGGCGTGTAGTAATCCACGTCTACGTTGGTACTCCGTCCGGAAAGGAGGTTCAGGTAACTTCCCGATCCATACAGCGTACTGATTAGCGTGCCACCACTACGGAAGACGCCAACTGCCGTCAGGTCGATGCCGCGGAAGGCAAAGCGCGTGTTGAAACCGCCCTGGAAGTCAGGACTCAGATCCAGAACCTGCCGGTCATCGGGTCCGATGGCACGGACGGGCTCTCCGTTCTCACCGTACTCACCGGTGTACTCCACCTTGATCTGGCCGACGTTTCCACCGGGCTCGAGGATATCCAGGTAGGGATCGCCCTCCTGCCACAGGCCAATGCGGTTGTAATCGTAAACGACGTTGATCGGATAACCTACGAACCAGGAGTTTCCTTCGTCCCGCTCCTGGCCGGATGCCAGCGAGGTCAGCGTGTTGACGTTGCGGTAGACGTTAAATCCGGCTTCCCAGCTCAAACCACTCGGGTTATCGATGATCAGGCCATTGAGGGAAAATTCGAATCCTTTGTTCTGAGTGGTTCCGATGTTAGCGGTGTAGCTTCCTACCCCGGAGGTACTCGGAAGATTAATGCCCAGCAGGATGTCCTCGGTGTTGGTGACGTAGTACTCGAGAGTACCGGAGAGCCGGTTGCTCAGCAAACTGAAGTCAGCTCCCACGTTGGTGGTTACGGAGTACTCCCAGCCCAGGTTAGGGTTGGGCAGGGTATTGACGTAATACCCGGTAGTGAATTCGGAACCGAAGTTGTAGGGACGGGTGGCCAGGCTACCCAGCGTTGAGTAGGGGTTGATGGCCTGGTTGGAGGTTTGTCCCCAGCCTACGCGTAATTTCAACCGGTTCAGCCAGCCGAGCTCCTGCATGAAGGCCTCCTGGCCAATGTTCCAGCCGGCGGAGAGGGCCGGATAGGTGTGCCACTTATTGCCCTCCGCCAAACGGCTTGAGCCGTCGGTACGAAGCGTCGCAGAGAAAAGATAGCGGTTGTTATAGTCGTACATGACACGGCCCATATAGGACACGAGGCCGGTGACGCTGTAATTCTGGTTGTTCGGGTTAACGGTGATCTCGCCGGCAGCCTGCCCCAGGTTGAAGTACTGGAAGGCCTCGTTGGGAATATCCTGCGCACCGACGGAAGAACTGTTAAACCGGTCCTCCTGTACGGAGAAGAGCCCCAAAACGCTAAGGTTATGCACGCCGCCGAAGCTGCGATCGTAGCTCAGCAGGTTCTCGAGCACGTAGCTGGTCAGCAAGGAATTACCGATGCCTGCACCGGAGATCGTGGTGGGGTTGGTGGCAAACACGCCCTCACCGTTGAAGCTTCCGCTGGTATTGTTCCGGACGTTCAGGCCCAGGTTCATGCGATACTTCAGGCCTTCTACGCCGGGAATCGTCAGTTCGCCAAACAGCGTATTGTAGGAGCCGATCCCCTTATTTTCGCTGATCCGGCGGTCGCCCAGCCGGTCGATAACGTCTTCCGTAACTACGAAGGGTTCATCCAGCGCCATACGGATCGTTCGCCGCGGTGCACCGGTAGAGTCGAAGGGGCTGGCCAGGGGAGAGAGTCCCGTGACGCGACCCGGGCTCAGATCGTTGCCGTAAGAGTGGGTGAAGGTGTTGTTAGTGGTAAAACCTACCCGCAGAACGCTGCCGATCTTTTGATCGAGGGAGCCCCGCAAAGAGTACCGGCGGAAGCCCTGTGCGGGAATGACCGCCTGGTCGGTGTTGTAGCCGGCGCTGAAACTGTAGGAACCGTTAGGGGTACCCCCCGAAAGGCCGAGACTGTGGTTCATGAAGAGCCCGTCGCGGTAGAATAGGTCCTGCCAGTCGGTATTGGTGCCGCGGATCTCGTCCTGACCGTCAGTAAAGAGACCGGCATCGTCGCGAAGCTGGGCCAACTGGTCTCCATTCATTAGCGGAATGTCGGAAAAGAGGGTATTTACCCCGGCAAACGTATTGTAGCTAATGCGGGTTTTCTGCCCCTCGAAGCCCGTCCGGGTGGTGATGAGGACAACGCCGTTAGCGCCCCGTGAACCGTAGATGGCCGTTGCGGAGGCATCCTTCAGTACGTCGACGCTCTTGATATCGTTAGGGTTAATGTCGGTGAGGGAGCCGGCGAAGGGGATACCGTCCAGTACGATCAGTGGGTCGTTGCTAGCCGTCAGCGAGCGCGTACCCCGGATACGAATCTGCGCGGAAGCGCCGGGACGCGAGGAGGTAGAAGAAATGTCTACACCGGGCAGGCGGCCCTGGAGGGACTGGGTGACGTTGGTAGCCGATACGTTGGTGAGTTCATCCCCCTGGATCGAAGCGACCGAGCCGGTAACCGCCTCGCGACGTTGCGTACCGTAGCCGACTACGACGACCTCGGAGAGAAGTTCGCCGTCACTGCCGAGTTGCACGTCGATCACCGATCGCGTACCGACCGCTTCCGACATGGTGCCGAAGCCCACGTAGGAAAAGAGGAGAATGGCCTCATCGCCGGGCACTTCGATGGAGTAGCTGCCGTCGACATCGGTGGCCGTACCGACGGCGGTCCCCTCCACCATTACGGTAGCTCCGATCAGTTCGGTTCCGGATTCATCCGTGACTTGCCCGGTTACGGTCCGCTGGGCGGATACGGTCAGGGAAAATAAGAACAGCGAGGTCACCACCAACAGCCGTTGGTAGCCGTGTAAACACCACGTATTGTGGTAAGCTGGAGTTTCTTTCAGTTTCATACTTTTTGCAAAATTGACTTGTTGATTAAAGGGTCCCTAACTGGCAGGAGAGCTTCTGAGCGGTTACGTATCTCCCCAGCAAGGTGTGAGTTATAGGTTACAGTTTACATCATTAGGAAAATGGTGATGGATCATTTC
The DNA here is from genome assembly GCA_049650785.1 of Lewinella sp. GTDB lineage: Bacteria > Bacteroidota > Bacteroidia > Chitinophagales > Saprospiraceae > Neolewinella. The sequence continues at coordinate 6,773 of JBASAV010000265.1, forward strand.
CGACCGTAGACCCTCGAAGATTCGCTGTGAACAATCGAAGCCCCAACCACCTGTTGGCGGATAACCGAAACGGGAAAGATCCAGCAGGAATAATACTCCCGGGAACTTGTCCCCGATACCGTGGGGTAGAATGTTTGATAGGATGTCGACTTAAGCTTCAGGTACATGATCGAAACACAATCGCACAAGAGGAATGGAACCAATTGCAATCGATTGTCTAATAGTATATAGATACCACTAACAGACTAAAGTACACAAAAAAACTTAATAATAGTCAAAATGACTACTATTATTTTTTTCTCCCATCTGATCAAGTTAGCGCTCCCCCCCCTGCCCTCGGCCGACAAATAGGGTTGACAGCTGTTTATGAGGACTTTTGCTGATGTGTTTGCCCTACTACCGATCCGTATCGCCAAGCATTCTGCCCCAGAGATCGCCAAGGGCGGTGGACACATCCGGTCGATCCCCGGCTCGATCTTCCACTACGCGGACCGGCCGCTGAGTCGTATCAATGGACCAGTGGAAAGTGTACGAACTCGGATCGTTTGGGTCCCGCCCCAGTAGCCCGTAGCGCAGATCGCATAGTACGACCCGGCCCTGCCCACCCGGCAATACGGCATAGTATCCATCGGTAAACCAATCTAAAATGGCCACCTCCCGGTCCTGCATATAGGGGCGGATTCGTTCCTGGTTGCCGGGGATGGCGAGTAGCGGGTGAAGTCTCCGTTCCTGGTCGAGCAGGCTGTACTGGCCCAGGTAAAAGGTGTCCGCGGTTTGGATGGTCGCCGTCCAGAGCAGATTATTACCAAGTGTGGGGCCATGCATACTCCGTTGCGGGCGAATACCTCTTCGGGAAAGCGACTCTTCCACCACCTTACCGACGTTAACGGCATTCGCTACGGTGAGTAGCAGATAGGTGGTCGACAGAACGAGCCCCGCCCGATTGAGTTGGCGTCTTCCCTGCGCGCGGCGCCCTAATCTACCGGCTAAAATTAGCAGGAGGAGAAACGGAAGGGTATACAGGGGATCGACGACCGATATAGTGTTCCAGGCGAGGCGTACCGCGCTGAGCGGCTCCAGGAATTGCGTACCGTAGGACGTAAAGCAATCCAGTAAGGGGTGCGTAACGATGCAGAGAAAAAACAACGTGGTCCACCCCTTCAGGTCCGCGTTGGGACCCGTAGTCAGCGTGCCCCGCCATTTTTGAATGCCCACCACCAAGCCACCGAGTAGAACGAATACCCCGGTGACGACCGTAACTATGGCGGGTATGCTAAAAACGGAAATCGGCATCAGATAGCTACCAACGAGTAGAATGAGCCAAAGTGCAAGCGCGGCAAAAGGGTAAAGTAGACGTGCGGACACC
>JBASAV010000266.1:0-3500 GCA_049650785.1 Lewinella sp.
CTCAACGTCCAGACCGGTGTCCCGGATGAAGGTGCGGGCCAGGTAATTTGCCTCCCCCTCATCGGTGGTCGGGGTATCGATGGATAGGTAGTAACCCGTACCGTCGGATTCGACGCACTCCCCCGCCGCAACCGTAACCGGAGATCCGTACAGGCGGTTGAGTTCGAGGGCCCATTCCCGCGCGGCTTCGAAGGAGGTGTACCGGCCAAACAGCAGGATGAACACGGCCTGTTCCAGCTGACTTAGCGGGAGGCAGTCGTAGTCCAGGATCTCTTCTCCGTCGGCGGTGAGCCGGTAGCGGCGCAGGCTGACCAGATCCAAGATGCGACCGGCGGTGACCAGTGCCTCCTCCGGAATATTCAGGTCCGCGGCCTCGGACGGGTTCTGATCGACGGTGCGCTGATACTCCCCCACCTCGGGTTCGTAGGCGGGCGCGGGGTTATTCTCGGATTCCAGGACATCCAGATCCGGCGCCGCATATTTTCCACCCGCCGCAGCCAGCGGGGTGTAAGCTGGTTGCCGGTAAAGGCCGTAGCCCAGCATCAACAGCGAGGGAAGGCCTAAAATGATGACCCACCAACCCAACTTGTAATAACCGGGGCGGCTACGCAGCGCACTCGGAAACAATTTTCGGTAGACACGTCGGGTACGGGCCCGCAACAGCGTTCCGCGCCGGCGGGGCTCCTTGTAAAATTTAGGGCGCCCCGGCTTCGGGGGCAGCAGCACGATATCCGGCGTCTCGAGGGCCAGCGGGTCGGTTACCTCCGGAGGAAGGGCGTTGTCATCGGCCGGTTCTGATTTCTCCGCCCGGGCCAGCCACTTCGGCAGCCGGATGCGGTGCCCCCGAAACTGATCCACCTGGCTGGGACTTATGATGTTCTTGACCACCTTATCGCCCTCCACGGCCAGCATGCCGAAGCCGTACTTCACGCACTGCCGTTCGAGCTCCCGGTACTTGCGGCGGGTGCGCCAGGAATCCGGTTCAAATATTTCTATGTCATAGGCAACCCACTGGGCGTCGGCAAAAAAGTGCTTGAACTGGTCTACCGCGTAGATATACCGATAGGTCCGAAGTCGACGGAGCAGGGCCACGACGCTAGCGGCAATCGCCAGCAGAGAAAGAAAGAGGACCGCGTAGACAGCCGGGGAGCCGAATAAGCGCCAGAGATTAAATCCTCCTTCCTGCGCTCCGCCGCCCAAAAATCCATTCAGCGGCGGCAGCCCCGCCCACACCAGCAGGGCGGCAAGAAACAGCGTGAGCACGAGCGCGTGCCAGCTCATACGCCAATAATTAACCTGGTACAATATTGCTTCCTTGCGGTCAACGCTGGTGGCCTCAACGGTGGCCGTAAAGTAGGTACGGTCCGGTTTGCGGTAGGCCAGCCGGGCATCGATGAGCACGCCCTGGTAGTAGTGGGGCTTGTCGACCACGCGGGTTCCGCTACCGCCGTAACGGGGGCGAAGCTTGTAGTGAAACCGCAGAAAATTGATGGCCAGGCCGCGGATCTGCTGTTCGGTATAGGGCATCTGCTGGTAAAAGTCGGACATTATGCGGTAATTCGCGCATAACTTACCCTCACCTTGCGCTTCGAATCCTTTTCCCTCAACTGTAATGGCCGTCTGGTAGTCGCCGAGCGACCGCTCGTGATGGGGATTCTGAATGCCACCCCGGACAGCTTTCACGAAGAGAGCCGTACGGACGTAGGGGAGGCCGGCGAACAGGCCGCCGCCATGGAAGAAGACGGCGCCACGATCATCGATATCGGAGGCATGTCCTCCCGCCCCGGTGCCGAACTGATCGAGGCTCAGGAGGAGATGGACCGCGTCCTGCCGGTGATCGAGGCTGTCCGCGAAGCCGCCCCCGGGGTGGTTATCAGCTGCGACACAATATACGCCGCTACCGCCCGCGCCGCCGTCGAGGCCGGGGCGGGGATGATCAACGACATCGGGGCGGGCCGCTTCGACGACGACCTGCTGCCCACCGTTGCCAAACTGAACGTTCCCTACGTGCTCATGCACCTGCCCGAGGGAGCCTCCCCGGCCAATATGCAGCAGCATACCAAGACCTACGGCGATAAGGTGGTGACCCACGTCTGGGACTTCCTGGCCGAGCACCTCATCGCGCTCCGCGGCATGGGCATGAAGGACATTATCATCGATCCGGGCTTCGGCTTCGGCAAGTCGCAGAAGCAGAACTACGAGCTGCTCAAAAACCTCCATACGTTTCGCCACCTGGGTGCGCCGGTACTCACGGGCATCAGCCGCAAGGGCATGATCTACAAGCCGTTAAAGTCACGGCCGGCCGATGTACTGCCCGCCACCACGGCCCTGCACCTCTTCGCCCTGCAGCAGGGCTCGGCCATGTTGCGGGTACACGATGTGCGGGAGGCCGTGCAGACGGTGAAGCTGTATCGGCTGTTGGAGGAAGCTCGGTTGATGGGGGAGTAGGTAGTCTATTTGTTGGTTGGGCGGCGGCGCGCAGGGGAAAGGCTCTTCAGGAATGGAACTAGCTCGTAGAACGAGAAACCTTGTCAGATACGCTGCCGGGGCGCCTGCCAACTTTGGTATCGCTACCCTGTTTGCATCATTTGCATCTGAACAACTACCAAATGGCCCGCAACCAGGAAAACAAGCCCGTCGGCACCGCCCAGATCCTGATCGTGGTGGCGATCCTCGGTATCCTCGGGGTGCTGGGCTACCGTGCGCTGCGGAATACGCCGGGCAGCTTCCTGGCCGGTCCGGCGGAATACGAGCTCCAGTACCGGGCGGCTGACTTCGACCTGGATATCGACACCGAAACAGCCCTGGCGATACTGCAGAACCCACGGCGCTACCGGCGGGAGTTCAACGACCTGGTCCACGATATCAATACGGACATCCTCCGGCACGTCGGCAACCGCATGGGTATCAACGACAGCCTGCAGCAGGAAGTGATGGCCGAGTACGACCGACAGCACCCCCAACTCGCCGACCTGTACTTCAACGACTTCATGCGGCTACGCGATACCAGCGCTGTCCTGTACGAAACCTGGTACGACGAAGGTGGGCAGAAAGTAACGGAGATCTTCGAGGAGGTGGCGAGCAATTACACCTGCTTCATGCTGAATAAGGTCCTGGCGGCAGTTATCCGGACCCGCAACGGAAATATCCTGGCCCGCGGCGCGGATGTCCAGAACCCCTGCTCCATCGCTATGGGTGAAGCACTACGACCGCTCGTCGGTCGTATGCGGGAACGGGCCGCCATTGACGATTTCAGCCGCAGCAAGGGCCTGTTCCAGGAAAAGGTGGAGAACGTAGTCGGCGAGCTAGCCACCATCGAGATCCGCGATAAAAAGGGCATCAATAAGAACCTGCAGACCACCATCTGGGGGATGAACGTAAGTGAGACCGATGTGGAGATCACCGCGCTGTCCATCCTGAAGGTAGGCTTCCGGCTCAATGAATATTTCGACCTGCAGCTCGACGAGCAAAACAAGACCGTTAACATCACCCTGCCGGAG
>JBASAV010000267.1:0-1555 GCA_049650785.1 Lewinella sp.
GAGCTACTGGCCGCCGTCATCGAGCAGCTGGAGTTTGCCGGTGATACGGCCGTAGCCCTGAATGACGGGGAGCTCGTTCCGTTGTTTGCCCCCGAAACCTTCGATGTCGGGAGCAGTGTCAGTCACCTCGACGAAAGAACCTTCCGGGCCGGAACGGAGGATGCCCTGATGACCCCCTCCATCGCCTCCGGCGAAGCCGTCCGAAGCCCCGGCCCGATAACGTTAGGCATCCTCTATGACCTGGGTTGGCCGCTGAGCTTTGAGGTCATTACGTCCCTGCACGAGGTAATCGCCGGTCAACTTCGAATCTTTCCCAACCCCGCCTCCGGCAGTTTCACCCTGGAAACCGACGAAATAAGCGATCCGACCTTCGCCATGATATTTGCCGCCGACGGTCGCCAGGTGAAACGCCAACCCATAGATCTGTCCGGCGGTCAGGCTCAGGTAGACATCGCCAACCTAACCCCAGGCTTTTACACGGTCATGGTTCCCGCGGGGCGTCGCGCCTATACCGGTCGGGTGATCGTTAGGTAAGGGACGAAGTTCCCTGTTTGAAGTACGAACATTGTGTCCTTCTCCCTACCGCGCGTAAGCCACCGAGCGCGTCTCCCGGATCACCATAATTTTGATCTGGCCGGGATACTGCATCGTTTCCTGAATCTCCTGGCTGATCTTGAAGCTCAGTTCGTCGGCGTGCTGGTCGCTGACCTTGTCGGCTTCGACCATCACGCGTAATTCGCGGCCCGCCTGCATGGCAAAGGCTGAATTGACGCCCTCGTGCTTCTTGGCGATCTCTTCCAGTTCCTTGATCCGGTTGATGTAACCTTCCAGGATCTCCCTCCGGGCACCCGGCCGGGCACCGCTGATGGCATCGCAGGCCTGTACGATGGGGGAAATGATGTTATTCATCTCGATCTCATCGTGGTGCGCACCGATGGCGTTTACGACGATCGCGTTTTCGTTGAGCTTCTCGGCGAGTTGCATGCCGTACAGGGCGTGGCTCAGTTCGCTGTCCTCGTCGGCCACTTTCCCGATATCGTGCAGCAGGCCCGCCCGCTTGGCGAGTTTGACCTGCTTCTTGTTGAGACCCATCTCGGCGGCCATTACCGCACAGAGGTGAGCGGTCTCGACGCTGTGCTTGAGTAGGTTCTGTCCGTAGCTGCTGCGGTAGCGCATACGACCCACCATGCGTATCAGGTCCGCCGGTAAACCGTGGATGTCCAATTCAATGACGGTCTTCTGGCCAATTTCCTTGATCCCCTGCTCGAGCTCCTTGCGGGTCTTGTTGACCACCTCCTCAATTCGGGCGGGGTGAATACGCCCGTCACTGACGAGCCGCTTGAGCGATAACCGGGCGACTTCCCGGCGGATGGGATCGAAGCTGGAGATCACAATCGTTTCGGGGGTATCGTCCACGACCAGTTCGGCACCGGTGGCCGCCTCAATGGCCCGGATATTACGGCCTTCCCGACCGATGATCTGGCCCTTCACGTTATCGTTATCGAGGCTGAAGACCGATACGGTGTTCTCGATGGTCATCTCCGCGCACATGCGC
>JBASAV010000268.1:0-14280 GCA_049650785.1 Lewinella sp.
TGCCAGTACATCACCGAAATGCTCGACAACGTACTGGTCGTGAAGGGCGACTACACCAACTTCGACCTGCTCGAGGAGGAGGGGCTATCGCGCATGGATGCCTTTATGGCCCTGACGGAGAATAGTGAAACCAACATCATCGCCTGCCTTACTGCCCATAATCACGGGGTGTATAAGACGATTGCGCAGGTGGAGAACAAGGAGTACGTCCACATCAGCCAGAATATCGGCGTGGACACGCTGATCAACAAGAAACTGCTGGCCGCAAACGACATATTCCGCTACGTGCGAAAGGGCAACGTGGAGGCCATCACCAGCCTTCAGGGGGTGGACGCCGAGGTCATTGAGTTCGTGATCAAGAAAAGTAACCAACTCACCAAGAAGCCCCTGCGGGAGCTTCACTTCCCGGACACCGCCCTCATCGGCGGAGTCATCCGGGGGGACGAAACCATCATCCCAAACGGATCTTCCCAGCTACAGCTCCACGATCGGGTGATCGTATTTGCTAAGCCGCAGGCCATACGCCGCCTCGAAGAACTGTTCCGCTGATCGATGAATAACCGCCGCCTGATCAATTTTCGCCCCATCGCGCGGGTCATTAGCGTTCTGTTGCTGATCATCGGTATGCTGATGCTTACCGGTATTCCCTTCAGCTACTACTTCAGCGAATGTGTGCTCCCGCTATTGTATGCGGGACTGACCACCATCGGCGCAGCCGGTCTGCTCTTCCTGGTGCCCCGGTCGCCCCGGGGTTCCCTGCCACAGGCCAGCGATCTGACCATCCGCAAACGGGAAGGTTACCTCATCGTGGCCCTCAGCTGGACCGCGATGGTATCCTTCGGGATGCTCCCCTATCTGTACAGCGGGATGCTACCGAACGTGGCCGATGCTCTCTTCGAAACGGTGTCAGGTATGACGACTACCGGGGCATCTACGCTCAGTGACATTGAAATTCAACCACGGGGACTCCTTTACTGGCGCAGCCTCACGCAGTGGATCGGCGGTATGGGTATCATTGTGCTTACCGTTGCCATCTTCCCGCTGCTGGGTATCGGTGGCATCGAGCTATTTGCAGCCGAGGCGCCCGGGCCGACGTCCGATAAACTGCACCCACGGATCAGCGAAACCGCCAAGCGGCTCTGGCTCATCTACGTTGGGCTCACCGTACTGCTGGGGATCCTGATGTACCTCTTCGGCCTGTCCGGCTATGATTCCATTAACCACGCCTTGACCACCATGGCTACGGGTGGTTTCAGCGTCTACAACGGAAGCGCCGGCGTTTTCCCGCCCCGCATCCAGTATCTGATGACGGTGTTCATGTTCCTGGCGGGCGTCAACTATACCGTACTCTATTTGAGTCTGAAAATGCGTTGGTCCGAGGTATGGCAAAGCGACGAGCTGAAGGCCTATATTAGCCTGGTCGTTGTGGTATCGCTCTTCTTCACCGCCCGCGTCTGGTACATAACCGGGAATCCGTTGGAGCAGAGCTTTCGGGAGAGTGTTTTTCAGGTGGTTAGCCTGATAACTACGACCGGCTTCGTCACGGCTGATTATACGAGCTGGGCACCGAGCCTTACGATGATCTGCTTCATCATGATTTTCCTTGGAGCCTGTGCCGGATCCACTTCGGGGGGCATCAAGATCATTCGTAATCTGGTCTTCCTGAAGAACAGCTACCTCGAGTTCCGGCGTATCGTGCATCCCCAGGCCATCATCCCGCTGCGCCTGAACGGGCAGATCGTGCCGGGACGCATCATCACGCACATCTTCAACTTCCTGCTGCTTTATCTGATCTTATTCGTCTTCGGATCGGTGGTTCTGAGTGTCCTCGGACTGGACTTTCTGACGGCTATCGGCGCCATGGCTACCAGCCTCAGCAACGTGGGCCCCGGTATAGGCGAAGTTGGACCGGTGGATAATTTCTCGTGGCTGTCCGCTCCGGTCAAACTGGTGCTTTGCTTCGTCATGATTATTGGGCGCCTGGAGCTGTTTACGGTGCTGGTGCTGTTTACGCCTTACTTCTGGCGGCTGAATTGATTGGTTGGTGAGCTTTGCTGGCTTTATGGTTCGTGAGCTCCGCTCGCGCTTACACCAAGTCGAGACTACTCTGACCCGCTGTGGCCCGAGTGCAGGCCACGGTTCGTGAGCTCTGCTCGCGCTCACACCAGGTCGTAACTACTGTGACCCGCTGTGACCCGAGTGCAACTCGGGAACCGGCCACGGTTCGTGAGCTCCGCTCGCGCTCCTTCCAAACCAGCACCTCGCACCCTGCGACGAATACCCACGTTGTAGCCCTATGACAACCATAGACCGCAGCAAACCCATCCTGATCACCGGCGCGACCGGCTACGTAGCCGGTTGGCTGGTCAAAAAACTAGTTCTGGAAGGCTTCACCGTGCACGCCCCCGTACGACAACCGGATAACCAGGAAAAGATCGCCCACCTCAATAGGGTAGCCGAGAATGCACCGGGGACCATCAAGTTTTTCAAGGCCGATCTGCTGGACGAGGACTCCTACACCGAGGCTATGCGAGGGTGCGAACTGGTTTTTCATACGGCCTCCCCCTTTCATCCAAACGTCGACCACCCCGAAAAGGAACTGATCGAACCGGCCGTCAAGGGGACGAAGAACGTGCTGAACAGCGCCAACCAGGTAGAGAGCGTAAAACGCGTGGTCCTGACCAGTAGCTGCGCAGCCATCTACACCGACGCGACGGATTGCCAGCATGCACCCGGCGGGGTACTCACCGAAGAAGTCTGGAACACTACCGCCTCCTTAGAATATCAGCCTTACTCGCTATCGAAGACCCTGGCCGAGAAAACCGCGTGGGACTTAGCCAACGCCCAGGATCGTTGGGATCTGGTGACGATCAATCCCTGCCTGGTCATGGGGCCTACCCTCAATCCCGGAGGCACTACCTCCGAAAGCCTGAATCTGCTCCGCCAACTGGGCGATGGGACGCTCCGTACCGGCGTTCCCAATGTCAACATCGGCCTGGTGGATGTACGCGACGTAGCCGACGCCCACTACCTGGCGGGCTTCACCCCCGAAGCCCACGGGCGGTACATCACTTGCGCCCACAACACTTCCTTTCCGGAGTTGGCCAAAGCGCTCCAACCAAAGTACGGTGCCGATTACCCCATCCCGACCCGTACCCTTCCCAAGTGGCTGGTGATGATCTTCGGTCCAATGGTCAATAAGACGCTGTCGCGGCAATTTGTCCGCAACAATGTCAATGTCCCGTTTCGGGTAGACAACTCCAAAATCCGCAAGGAACTGGACATTGATTTCCGTCCGTTAAAGATGACGATGGAGGACGGCTTTGAGGTGCTGGTCGAGGAGGGGGTGGTCTAGTACGATGCGGCCTCCGGCCGCGCTGCTGAAGGAGAGGCATGGCTTTTTGAACCGCAGATTGCGCGGAGTAGGACGCAGATTTTTTGCAGCATGAAATGAGGCAGATGATGGCCTGCGGCCATTCTGAGATCATGCCGTAGAGCACAGCTTTGTCCGCGCGGCCGGAGGCCGCTTTGTGCTCCCGCGGTCGGAGACCGCATTGTACTGCCGGAAGCCGCATCCTACCGCAATTCCTACCTTCATCCCATGCACTTCGACCTGACCCCCGAAAAGCGGCAAAAACTCCTCGAGCAACTGCTGCCCCGCTTGGAAGACTACTACGCCAACACCCGCGATCATCGCGTAGCCCCCGAGCTCGATAAGGAGAAATTGCGGCAGCTAGTAGCCGAAACCGACCTGACCGATGCCCGGCAACCGGGGGAAGCCATCGACACCGTAGTGGATAACCTCCTGCAGTATCAGGTCCACGTCCCCCACCCGATGTACTACGGACTGTACAATCCACGCACCAACTTTCCCTCTATCCTGGCCGATCTCATCGCGGCCTACTTCAATCCGCAGCTAGCCGCCTGGAGCCATTCCCCCTACGCCGCTGAGGTGGAACGCTATCTCGTACGGGAGTACGGCGCCCGCTTCGGCTACGACCGCGAATTCGTCGACGGTACCTTTACCAGTGGCGGGGCAGAAGCGAATCTGACTGGCATACTTTGCGCCCTGAATCATGCCTACCCCGACTACGCCCACCTCGGCTACCGGGCTTTCCGTCGGGAACCGGTCGTTTACTGCTCCGACCAGGCCCACCATTCGGTTGTCAAGGCGGCCCGCGTGGTTGGTCTGGGCCTCAACGCCGTCGTGGTCATACCCACTGACGACGGTCAGCGCATGTCCGTCGACTCCCTCCGCGATCACCTGCTCGCCGATAAGGTCGCCGGCAACCGTCCCCTCCTGGTGATCGCTACCGCCGGCACCACGGGCACGGCGGCCATCGATGAGTTACCCGCCATGGCCGACCTATGCCGGGAATACAACTGTTGGTTCCACGTCGACGCCGCCTTCGGAGGTGCTGCCATCCTCAACGCCGACTACCGGGCCTGGCTGGCCGGCATCGAGTTGGCCGACTCCATCACGACGGATATTCACAAATGGCTGTCCGTTCCTATGGGCACCGGCATGCTGCTGACGCGCCATCCGGACATCCTCGACAAATCCTTCAATACGCCCGCGGAGTACATGCCCCGGGAAGGCAAGGGCCAGTCCGTCGTCGACCCCTACACGCATACCATTCAGTGGTCCCGCCGCTTCCTGGGATTGCGGATGTACCTGTCGCTCCTGGTCTTCGGATGGAAGGGGTACGCGGACACCATTCGTCACCACGTCGAGATCGCCAATTATCTGCGCGAGCGGTTGACCGAGCACGGCTGGCACCTGGTTAATGACACCCCGCTACCCGTCGTCTGCTTCACCTGGCCCGACGCCGAAGAACCGGGTGCTTTCGCCCGTGCCCTTTGCCAACGGGTGGTCGACTCCGGGGAGGCCTGGATCTCGGTGTATCCGGTGCGGGGGGTGGACGTGCTACGGGCCGGCATCACCAACTATGCAACGACCAGAGAAGATATCGATAAGCTGGTCGGCCTACTGGAGCGTGTGAAGGAGCTCTCGTTGTCCAGGGGGTGAGGTGACGACCCACTATGACGCCCGTTAGACACCACTCTCCCGCGAGTAGACGTAATTTGGCAGCCTTCCCCCACTATCCTGACCCCCTTGCGCTACGTCCGCCTCACCGAGGTTATGCAATTACAGCTGCTGAGCCTGATCAAGCTGTCCCTCGACCGGGAGGACATTCGCTACCGCGTCCTGTTCGAGCATAGCCTCCACGTAGGCAGCTACCTACTGGGGGGCAGCCGCGGTGCGATCATCGAGGTGGTGGAAGCGGATTACACGCAGGCCGTAGAAATTCTGGCGGAACAGGGCATGAAAGCGGATGGCCTAGCAGACACCAATGCTTTCGGCAAGCTCCACGAAGTCGACCTGCTCACCGAAAGCCTGCCGCTCATCGGCCGCTGGGATGGCAGCCTCCGGTTACTGTTTCTAGCGTTACTGGTCGCTGTTTGCGTAGCCTTTACGATATACTTTTTCGCCTTCGGCTAACGGGGCGCCGGGGCGCAGGAAAAAGCATAAGCCAAGCCGTAGTGTATCTTTCCTCATGCCTCACACCTTCGTCGATCTGGGAGAAAACGGTAAGTCGGTCTACCTGTATGCCTATGATGCGCCTACCGACACCTTCAAACGCGCGCGACAGGTACTCTGGGGCGATTGGCTGGCCATAACCGATCGCCGCCGCCATCCGAACGTACCGGCTGAATGGCTGGCCGTCAACTGGGCACCGAAGACCGACGATCTGATCCTCTATATCCCCCGGGACCAAACGACCGACCGCCGTCCCCTCGAGATCATTTTTCTGGACGTCGGACAGGGAGACGGGGCCGTTCTCATCACGCCCGAGCGTGACGAGGACGAAAAGGTGGTGGTCATTGACGCCGGGGAGGCCAAACACATGCGCGCCTTTCTCGACGGCCGCTTTGGGGCTTACCGCGGCTTCCAGTTCGAAGCGGCCGTGATTACCCATCCGGATACGGACCACTACCTCGGATTCACCAACATCTTCGACGATCCCAACATCGGATTCAACACTGTCTACCACAACGGGCTGGTCGAGCGCCCTACCGGTGGAGGCTTTGATAAGGTGGGTGGCGTAACGGAGGATCCTCCCGGTTCGGGCAACTACTTCATCGACGACCTCGCCGTAGACCGCGCCGATATCCTTCGCCTGTTCGGTGATCCGGATACTTTCGGACGCTACCGCTTCCCGCCGGTGATGAACAGTGCGCTGCGTAACCCCCGGATCGGCGACATCCGCATGCTATCCACCGCCCCGGCGCACAGCATCCACGTGGGTGATCGCGCCTACCTGCCGGAGTTCGCCCCCCGCCCCGACCGGGCCTACGAAATCGAGGTGCTAGGCCCCGTAGTAAATTACGGACCGAACAACCGACCCCGCCTCCGCCGCATCAGCAGCAACTACAACGAAACGAAAAACGGGCACTCGATCCTGCTGCGGCTACACTACGGCAAGTATAAAATCTTGTTCGGCGGCGATCTGAATGCCGCCGCGGAACGACACCTGCTCGCGCACTACGCGGGTCTGGACACTTTCCCGGCGAAGGGAAGCAAAGCCTACGGCCGCATGCTCACCGAAGCAAAAAAATGGTTTCGTGCCGAGGTCCTGAAGGTCTGCCACCACGGTTCGGATAAGGTGACGGATGAGTTCCTCCGGTCGGTGTATCCGGCCTGTTTCGTCGTGTCATCGGGTGACGAGGAAGGGCACGTGCATCCCCGCCCCGATCTGCTCGGTCGGTTAGGGAAGGCCGGTCGGGGAGACGCCCCGGTGATCCTGTCCACGGAGCTACAGCGATCAACCCGGGAACTGGAAGACCAACGCCTGGTGGATGGGCTGAACAAAGAGATCGACGCCCTGGCCGGCGGGGACGATGGCGCCGGTCTACTGGCCTCCATCCGGGAGCGGATCGAAACCCTCGCGCGCACCAACGTCGACGTGTACGGGGCCATCTACCTGAAAACGGACGGTGATCGCCTGATCACCGCTTTCAAGCTGGAATCGGATTCGGATAAGAAGAAGTGGTTCTACTACGAGTACGTGATCGACGAAGCAGGTGAGCTGACCCTCATCTGATAATCCGCCAGCCGGTAATTTTTTTTGCGAATGCACCAACGCCTGGCATTCCCCGTCCGTCTAGCCTAAAAACGGCTTCCTCAAAGACTTGACATTTGTAGTTATCTCGCGGGTTGGCGCCTTCGCTGTACTGTTCCGATCACCCGTACGCTCGATCGGGGCTGGCCAAGGGTGCCGGCCCGCGCTTTGTATCCGGACATCCGTTTAGGCAATACGGGCATTGGCTATATTGTCCGGTATGACTCGCAAGCCCGGCCAACTAAAAGACAACGCCATCGCCTTCTACCGGACCGCCTTCGAGGGGGACCCCCGGTCCGCCGTCGAACGCTACGTAGGTGATCGGTACATCCAGCATAACCCCGTAGTGGCCGACGGGAAGGAGGGCTTCATTACCTACTTCGAGCGTATGCATCGGGAGTACCCGGAAAAATCAGTCTCCTTTTTGCGGGCCGTGGAGGAGGGTGACCTGGTAGCCCTGCACACCATACAGGTCTGGCCGGGCAACGACCGCTACGTCACCATGGACTTCTTCCGCTTCGACGAGAAAGGTAAAATCGTAGAACACTGGGACGCCATTCAGCAGGTTCCGGAAACGATGGCTCACAACAACGGAATGCGCTAATTTCCCTGCGCGCCGCCGCCCAACGGACACAGCTGTAGTTAAAAGTCACTATGACAATTATTTTAATTAACTTGGTTGCCCAAAGTCGAATATCATGTTTTCAAATTCCTACCCCGCTATCCGCACGCTCTTGCTGTGCCTGATCCTGAGTTGTCTGGCCTCCGGACTCCAGGCTACCTCCTCCGTTCAGCCCGACTCGGTCTACCTCATCGGTTATTCGGCGGAAGATGGTCGGGGAGGCCTGCACCTAGCCTGGAGCGTTGACAATGATAACTGGTACGCTATTGGAGACAATTTTTCCTTCGTCAATTCCGACTTCGGTGCCTGGGGCAGCCAGAAGCGTATGTTTGATCCCTATCTGTATAAGGCGGAAGACGGCCGGTGGCACTGCGTGTGGAGCCTGAACGACACCATCCAGCAATTCGCCCACGCGGCCTCCGACAACCTCTACGAATGGGACCGACAGTCCTATCCCGTAGTCATGGACGCGCCGGGCAACGTGCTCTCTCCGGAGGTACACTTCAGTGGCCAGGCCTTTCTGGTTTCCTGGCGCAGTGACGGAGCGGGCGAAGAAGGCGTTTACCAACTACAGACCGATAACTGGAGCGACTTCTCGACCACCGAACCCGCCCGCCCCGATGCCCGTCGCAACGACCGGACCCTGGTCACCGTGGCCGGCGAGGAGCGCTTCGGCACCGTTCACCGGGTAGCCTGGGAAACCGTTGACGACCTGGTCAAGCACCACGAATGGATGCAACACCACGAAGCCGAACGCAGGGAAACTATGGCCGAAGACCCCGTGCGTTTTGCCGGCCTGGAAGCCCTCACCGCGGAGGTTACGCTGCAGCCAGACCGGAGTAAGACCATCAGCGACAAGCTGATTGGTATCTTCTTTGAAGACATTAGCTACGCGGCCGACGGCGGACTCTACGCCGAGCTCATCCAGAACCGCGATTTCGAGTACGACCCGATGGACAAGAAGTTCCGGGACCCGGAGTGGAATGCCCAAACCGCCTGGTCGGCGGACGGTGATCTGGACTGGGAGATCCGTACCGATAACCCCATTCACGAAAATAATCCACATTACGCCAGCCTGAACGTAACCGGCAAGGATGCCACCCTGCGCAACCTCGGTTGGGATGGCATTCCCGTCCGGCCGGGCGAGTCTTACGACCTGTCCTTCTTCGCCCGGCGGCCCGATGGCCGGGGCACGCTGACCGCCCGCCTCGTAGCCCCCGATGGCTCGGTACTGGCGGAAGAGCGCGTGCGCGGCATCGGAAAGAATTGGAGCAACCTTACAACGACTTTTGCGCCGGAGCGCGGGATCGATAGTGCTCACCTGGAGCTGTCCTTTGACAAACCCGGTCGCATCGACCTGGACATGGTTTCGCTCTTTCCGCAGGAGACCTTCATGGGCCGGAAGAACGGCCTCCGCAAAGACCTGGCACAGTCCATCGCCGACCTCCATCCCAAGTTCGTCCGCTTCCCCGGCGGTTGCGTGGCCCACGGCGACGGGCTGGCCAATATGTACCGCTGGGAGAATACCGTCGGTCCGCTGGAGGCCCGCGTGCCCCAGCGCAACATCTGGAACTACCACCAGACGGCGGGGCTGGGCTACTTCGAGTACTTCCAGTTTTGCGAGGACATTGACGCGGTACCCATTCCGGTTGTCCCGGCCGGCGTACCCTGCCAGAATTCGGGGGTGGGTGGTCACGGTCAGCAGTGCGGTATACCCATGAAGGACATGGACGCCTACACCCAAAGCATCCTCAATCTGATCGAGTACGCCAACGGCCCCGCCGACAGTGAGTGGGGAAAGAAACGCGCCGAAGCCGGACACCCCGAACCCTTCAACCTGAAGTACCTCGGCGTAGGCAACGAAGACCTGATCACCGACATCTTCGAGGAGCGTTTTCGTCTGATCTACGAGGCCATCGGGGAGCAGTATCCGGAGATTGTGGTTATCGGGACCACCGGCCCATTCTACATGGGAACCGACTATGAGGAAGGCTGGGAACTGGCCCGCGAACTGGATATCCCCGTGGTGGACGAGCACTACTACGTGCCACCGGGCTGGATGGTCAACAACCAGGACTTCTACGACAAGTACGACCGCAACGGACCGAAGGTCTACCTCGGCGAATACGCCGCCCACCTGCCCGGTCGCCCGATGAACGTGGAGACCGCCCTGACCGAGGCCCTCTACCTCACCGCCGTGGAGCGCAATGGCGACGTAGTGGAGATGACCTCCTTCGCTCCCCTGCTGGCCAAGGAAGGAAAGACCAATTGGAACCCCGATCTCATCTACTTCAATAACACCGAAGTGAAGAAGACCGTGGACTACTACGTCCAACAGATGTACGGACAGAATGCGGGAAACGAATACATCCCCAGCCAAGTGACCCTTTCCGATGGTGACGGCGACGTACGGGAGCGCGTAGGCGTATCGATAGTCCGCGACGAAACGACCGGCGACGTTATCCTCCGCATGGCCAACCTGCTACCGGTGGCCGTCACCGCCTCCGTCGACCCCGCAGGCCTAGACCTGCAGGGCTCAGCTACCCTCCACGTCCTGCAGGGCGACCCCACCGACCGCGACGCCACCCCGACAACGAGCGAGATCGAGCTGGGGAGCGAGGTCAGCTACGAGATGCCGGCGTATTCCTTTTCGGTGATCCGGGTAAAGCCAGCTCGCAAATAAGCGACCGCAGCGCGGTCAAACCCCTTGAGCCCGGAGTGAAACTCCAGGCGAAGAAATGACCTCCCCCAAGACCGCAGCGCGGTCAGACCTACTTAACCCGAAGTAAAACTTCGGGGTTCAAAGGCCACACCTCAAAAGACCGCAGCGCGGTCAAACCTCCGTTACCCGGAGTGAAACTCCGGCCTTCCCCCCACCGCGAGTAACTTGCCCCCATGCTCCGCCTACTCCCCCTTCTACTCTTCGCCTGTGCAACAAACCCCGCCACGGACTCCGCCCTGGCCATCGACCTCACCGAGCTAACCATCACTCAGATCCACGCCGCCTACCGGGCCGGCGACTACAGCAGCGAAGAGCTCGTCAACGCCTACTTCGCCCGCATGGACAGTCTCGACGGGCAACTCAACGCCATCACCTACCGCAATCCGGAAGCGCTGGCGGCGGCGCGCAGGATGGACGAACAATTTGCGGAGACCGGGGAGCTACTACCCTTGCACGGCATCCCCTTGCTGGTTAAGGACAACATCAATACCACCGGCATGCCCACCACTGCCGGGGCGCGGGCCCTATCCGACTTCGAACCGGAAAGCGACGCCTTCATCATCCAACGGCTTCGCGAGGCCGGCGCCATCCTGATCGCCAAGACCAACATGGCCGAGTGGGCCTTCAGTCCGATGCACACCGAGAGCACGACGGCCGGCACGACCCACAATCCCTACAACCTGGACCACGTCCCCGCCGGCTCCAGCGGAGGCACAGCCGCCGCCGTTGCCGCCAATCTGGCCACGGTGGGACTTGGCACCGATACCGGCAACTCTATCCGCGGGCCCTCGTCGCACAATGCCCTCGTAGGTTTTCGGACTACCCTGGGCCTGATCAGCCGCGAAGGCATCGTCCCCCTTTACCTCCGCAATGATGTTGTCGGGCCAATGTGCCGTACGGTCACCGATGCTACGCTGGTTATGCAGTCCATGACGGGTGTAGACCCCAATGACCCCGTTACGCGCTACGGCAGGGGGAAAGTCGAAGACGACTACACCCCCTACCTCGACGCCGACGGATTGCAAGGCGCCCGCATCGGCGTCCTCCGAACACTAAGCGATGATGACCCGGACCCGGAGATTGCCGCCCTATTTTCCCAAGCCCTCGGTGATCTGGAGCGCCTGGGAGCGACCGTTGTCGACCCGGTGGAAGTTCCGCGCTTCGCCGAGCTCCGCCAGCAGCAATGGTGCAACACTTTCCGCCAGGACGTGGAAACCTTCCTGACTACCTACGTCAGCCGCGACACCATGGCTACTTTGGAGGACATCATTCGCGTGGGCACCGACAGCGAATACGCCCGAGAAGGTCTCGAAGAATCCCGCACCACCGCTGGACGCTACGGAGATTCGGAGGTGCCCTGCGGTGATCCATACACCGACGCCCGCCGCATTGCCTTTCGCGAGGCAATCGAATCGACCATGGACAGTCTGCAGCTCGACGCCATCGTATTCCCAAGCTGGAACCACCCCGCCGCGCGTATCGACCGTTTTCAGGAAGACTACCGGGGCGACAACAGCCAGATCATCTCCCCCCACACCGGTCAGCCGGGCTTCACCGTGCCGATGGGCTATACGGCAAACGGGCTACCCGCCGGACTGCAATTTCTGGGCCGCATGTACGCCGAGCCTACGCTGATCCGGCTCAGCTATGCTTACGAACAGGGGACCCGCCACCGTCGACCTCCGAATTTGGATTAGGTAAAATTTCCGGGTAGTTTGTGAGGCATGAAGGTGTATGCTGTAGTCATTATCATCCTGATCCTTGGGTGTGCCCCGGAAAAACCATCCATGATTCACCGTCTTGACGACACGACCATTTCCAGGCAGGCGCTGACGGACAGCATCCAAACGCTGGTGGATCAGGCCGACGTAACCGGACTGACCGTCACGGTTTTCAACGACGATACGGTAGCCTACCGGGGTGCCTTCGGCTACGCGAACCGGGAAACCGGCGACACCCTGCGTACCGATCAGGTGTTCTACGGGGCTTCACTAAGCAAGTCGGTTTTCGGCTACCTGGTGGCCCGGCTGGTGGAAGAAGGTAAGTTCGATCTGGACCGACCGGTACAGGAGTATTTCCCGGTACCGATTCCCAAACTACAATTCGATCGGGAGTGGCGGGGATTTGCCAACCTGGCCGACGATGCTCGCTACGCAAATATCACCGGCCGGATGTGCCTCTCCCACACCACTGGTTTTCCCAACTGGCGATGGATCAGCCGCACCGGCAAGTTCACCCCGGCGGGAGACATTCAAATCTATTCCGACCCCGGTACAATGTACAGTTACTCAGGTGAGGGGATCGCGCTGGGCCAGCACGCCGTCGAGGCCGCCACCGGCCGGGGACTCGAGGAGCTGGCACGGGAATACGTCTTCGACCCCCTCGGTATGGACCGGACGAGCTACGTCTGGCAGGAGCGTTTCGAAGGCCAGTTCGTCAACGGCCACGATACCGCTCAGGTGGTCTTACCCAAAGACCGGGAAGACAGGGCGGGCGCAGCGGGTTCCATGGAGACCACCCCGGAGGACTATGCCCGCTTTCTGCAGCACATCCTGCAACTGGCCGGGGCGGATTCCCCCGTTACCATTCGCCTGTTTGAGCCAAATATCCGCATTCGCTCTAAGCGGCAGTTCGGTCCCCTGGCCCTGGAGACGACGAATGAAAACGACGACATTGAACTGGCTTACGGACTGGGGTGGGGCCTGCTGCGTACGCCCCACGGGCCGGGTGTCTTCAAGGAGGGACACGGAGAGGGATTTCAGCACTATACAATTCTGTTTCCCGACCAGCACGCCGGGATCCAATTAATCAGCAACAGCGACAACGCGGAAAGCATATTCAAAAAGGTGTTGGACCTAGCTATCGGCGACATTTATACCCCGTGGGCGTGGGAGAATTACATCCCCTTCGATGCAACAGCGGCCAATTGATGGATAACCGCTTTCTATGCATAGGTATGAAAGTGGCGGCCTGGAATACCAATCAGCGGGGGGTCACACGTTACCCTGCTGTGCGTCTTCTCTTTAGAGTGGTCGTTACACGGAAGCTTGTAACCTGCGATCGATGCGGCGGTATATACCGCGTGGCACGATCCACGAATACCCGCCTATGTCTACTGTCTGGTCCGTTTATTCCTTTGATTACGCCCGTTTCGAAAAGGGAGCCTTCGATCCGCACATAGGCGTTAGCAAACTGCGCAACTTTCTCAGCGGCCCCGACAGCACCTGTCCGGATAGAAAGCTATTAACTAAAGAAATACGGGAAACCCTGACGAAAGGCAACTTCGACTACAACACGCTTCCCAAAAAGCAGTGGAAGTATCTGGATGCCTACGTCCGCCTGTACATCAAGGACGTTATGACCTCGGAAGCGGAGAGTGAAACGCCGGGCTCCGCCGATAACTGGCAAAAACTACTCCGTTTCTACCTGGACCGGAATGGTAAGGACTCGACCGTTTTCTCTGCCCTGGCCGAAGACGGCAGGCGCTACAATCTGAATACCGACAAGCCCGCCTGGTACAGTGGCATCACCGATTTTCTCTATAAGAAACCCGCCAAGTACCTCATCCTGGAGGGGGATGAGCTCGACCGCTTTTGCCGGCATCTGCAGGTCCTGTTCTACGTAAATTCCTGGGACTGGCCGACCTATCTCCCGGCGCAGGAATTGCTCAAACCCATCATGCTGGAGCCCTTCCTAACCGCGCGGGATAAGGGACAGGCCGTATTTGTCGTACGCGATGAGAAAGCATCCGTTACCAAGCCGAGACCGGTGGAGAAGGTCGCCGTAGAGGTAGAATTAACCCGGGGAAAGAA
>JBASAV010000269.1:0-4684 GCA_049650785.1 Lewinella sp.
CCCCACGCTTACATAGGTCAGGAAGTTTTAGTTATCGGGGCGGCTAATTCCGCCTGCGATGCCGCCCTGGAATGCTACCGCAAGGGCGCCAGGGTCACTATGGCCGTGCGCGGTGACCGGATCAACGAACGCGTGAAGTACTGGATTCGTCCTGATATAGAAAACCGCATCAAAGAAGGCTCGATCAAAGCCTACTTCAACACTACGCCCGAGCTTATTCGGGAACAGGAAGTCGTGTTAAATACCCCGGGTGGTCAGCTAACCGTGCCGAACGACTTCGTGCTGGCCATGACCGGCTACATCCCCAACGAAGACTTGTTTGAGCGGATCGGACTAGGACTGGCCGACGACCACACCTGCCAGCCGCTATTCAACCCCGACACGCTGGAAACCACCCTACCCGGCGTATACATGGCCGGGGTGGCCTGTGCCGGCCGGCAGACCAGTAAGCTATTTATTGAAAACACCCGGGACCACGGCGATATTATCATCAGCGGGATCACCGCGCGGCAACAGCCCGCTTAATTAGCCCCATCGTTATAAAAAATCATGCATGTCAGATAAGGAGTACGAAGTCATTGTAGTGGGTGCCGGATCGGCC
Organism: Lewinella sp.; assembly: GCA_049650785.1. Lineage (GTDB taxonomy): Bacteria > Bacteroidota > Bacteroidia > Chitinophagales > Saprospiraceae > Neolewinella. The sequence goes on from JBASAV010000269.1 coordinate 602, forward strand.
GGCCAGTCGGTAGCCATAGCCGCCGCCGGAGCCGGTAAAACGACGGCCATCATCGAGGGTCGTGCCTTCGGCGGTACCTGTCCGCTCCGGGGTTGTGATCCCAAACTGGTACTGCACGCCGCCGCGGAAGCCATGTATCGAGTAGAAAGGCTGAATGGAAAAGGATTCACCGATAAACCGGGCTTCACCTGGGCCGACCTGATGGCCTGGAAACGCAGTTTCACCGAGCCCGTTCCGGAAAGCAGCCAGGAAAAAATGCAGAACCACGGTATCGATACCTACTCCGATTACGCCAGCTTTATCGATGATCACACACTTGATGTCGGCGGGACAAAATTGCACGGCGATACGATCGTTCTCGCCACCGGCATGAAACCCGCCCCCCTCGACATTCCGGGTAACGAGTTTCTCCTGACAAGCGATGAATTTTTGGAGATGGACGATCTGCCCGCCGAAATGATCATCGTAGGCGGCGGATACATCGGCACCGAAACCGCCCACATCTGTCACGCCCTGGGTGCCCAGGTGACCCTCGTGATCACGGAGGACGTTCCCTTGGACAAATTCGATCACGACCTTTCGGGTCTCCTGCGGCAGGCCGACGAAGACCGCGGCATGACCTACCAAATCAACAGTAAGGTGACGGCGGTACGCCAGGTCGGGAAAGGCTACGAGGTGGATGTCGAGGATTCCGCGGGACAAAAGGACACGCTCCTCACCGATCGCGTCATTCACTGCGCGGGACGGGTACCCAACACGAAGAAACTCAGTCTGCAGGCGGCCGGCGTACAAACCGACGACAAGCACCGGATCAAGGTCGACGATGGCTTACGCACTAATGTGAACCACATCTACGCGCTGGGCGACTGCGCGGCTACCGGCCTGCCACTGACGCCCGTGGGGACATATGCGGCCTCCGTACTGAACGCTAACCTGTTCGGGGGGGAGGACCGTCGGGTGGATTATTATCCCATACCTACCGTCGCTTTTGCCCTGCCCGCTATGGCATCCGTGGGCATGACCGCGACGGAAGCGGACGAATCCGACAGGAATCTGACTGTCCACTACAAGGTCGCCACCGATTGGTTCCACGCCCAACACCAGAACGCGGCCATATTCGCCTTTAAGCTCATCACCGATGAAGACAAGGATGTGCTGGTAGGCGCCCACCTGCTGGGGCCCGGAAGCAGCGATCTGATCAACCTGCTGTACCTGGCTATAAGACAGGAAATCCCCCTTTCGGAGGTGAAGCGGATGATTTTTGCCTACCCCACCGCGGCCTCCAACTTTACGGCTATGCTTAAGGCGTAAAACCTGTTCTAGCAGCTGCGTCGGTCCGGCTCGTGCCCTACCTTCGCGCCATGACCAACCCCGAAATAGCCCGACACTTTCGCGAACTCGGCAAGTTGATGGAATTGCACGGTGACAACCCGTTCAAGATCCGATCCTACACCAACGCCTACAACAAACTGCGCAAGGATGATCGCGACCTGGCCAGTATGTCGGAGCCGGAGCTGCAAAAGCTCGAAGGGGTGGGCAAAGCCATCGCCGGCAAGATCCACGAACTGGCCACTACCGGCAGGATGGAAACCCTGGAAAAGTGGCGAGCTAAAACGCCGGAAGGTATCCGGGAGATGCTGGGTATTAGTGGTTTCGGTCCGAAAAAGGTCAAAGCCGTCTGGGACGGGTTGGGGGTAACGACGGTCGGCCAGCTACTTTATGCCATTAACGAAAACCGGCTGGTCGAGCTAAAGGGATTCGGGTTGAAGACCCAGGAAAGCCTCAAAAACAAGCTGGAGTTTCTACAGAAAAGCCGCGGCCGATTTCTGTACCGTACCGCGGCGCTCGCCGCGGAGGCACTTCTCGAACAGTTGACTTCCGCCTATCCGGAGGAACGGTTTTCTCCGACCGGGGCTCTCCGGCGGGCCACACCAACCTTGAAGGGCCTGGAGTTTTTGACTACACTTTCTCCTGCGCTCGCCGCCCAAATTCCCGGCTTCATAGTGAGCAGCACCGATGAACGCAGCACGGTCGGTGAAGTCGACGAACTACCCCTCACGCTTTACCACTGCCAACGGGAAAATTTTGGCAGTAAACTTTTTCGCTACACCGGCAGTGCGGAATTTTTGGATGCTTTTATTCAGGCCTTTCCGGACACTGACTTTACCGGGCTGGCCGAAGAGGCCGATGTATTCGGCCGCGTAGGGATACCGCCCATTCCCCCGGAAATGCGCGAACAGGCGTGGGCGCTCGACCTGGCCCGGGAGGACAACCTGCCCGACCTGATAACGGCAGATAATCTTCGGGGAGTTCTGCACGTCCATACGCAGTACAGCGACGGCATCCATTCCCTGCGGGAGATGGTGGACGCCGCCCGCGAGCGGGGCTACACTTACGTACTGATTACCGATCATTCCCAGGCCGCCTTCTATGCCAATGGCCTCAAACCGGACCGTGTAAGGGAGCAGTGGGCGGAAATAGACGCGCTAAACGAAGAGCTTGCCGACTTCCGAGTACTAAAGGGCATCGAGTGCGATATTTTGGGCGACGGCGCGCTGGATTATGGCCAAACCGGGATATTGGAAGGCTTCGATCTGGTCATCGCCTCCGTGCACAGTAACCTCAACATGGACGAGGAGAAGGCAACGGAGCGATTGCTGACGGCGATCCGTAATCCCCGCACCAACATCCTCGGACATCCGACCGGCCGCCTGTTGCTGAGTCGGGAGGGCTACCCCATCGACCACCGCCGGATCATCGATGCCTGTGCGGAACACCACGTAGCCATCGAACTGAACGCGAATCCTTACCGGCTGGACCTGGACTGGTCGTGGATCCCCTACGCGGTGGAACGCGGCGTGTGGATCAGTATCGATCCGGATGCCCATAGCATCGGCGGATTGGATGACGTGAGGTGGGGAGTCAGTGCCGCGCGGAAAGGCGGAATGCGTGCAGAGGGTTGTCTGAACACCCTGACGCCGGAAGAAATTATGTCGTGGGCCGGCAGGAACTTAATGAAACCTTAACAAGTTCGGGAAATCCGCGCTTCGATTATATATATTTGCGTTCACAGCAATTGCCCTGACAATTGTTGCTTACTTCTATATTATCAGGCAGCGTTTCGTTGCCGCCATGAGTTAGCCATTTAACCACTGCCATCCACTCACGACTTTTCGCAGGTTGCCCAGCGACCCTAATCCGCTGTGTCGCGGAGGATGCGACAAACCCAATCTTTCTAACTAATCTCAGTATGAATTCAACTAGACTCCTTTTATGGGTACTGCTCTTCGTGAGCGTGGGTGCTCTACAGGCCCAGCAAGCCATCACAGGAACGGTGATGGATGATGCCGGGACGCCACTTATAGGTGCGTCCATCCTGGCAAGCGGCACCAGTACAGGTACCGTGACCGACCTCGACGGTTCGTTCAGCCTCAACCTTGCCGCCGGCGTCGAGACCTTGGTGATTAGCTACACCGGCTTCGAAACGCTGGAGATTCCGGTGATCACCGGCCAGAGTGAGTACGAAATCACGATGTTGGAAGGTTCGACCAGTCTGGATCAGGTGGTGGTAACAGCCCAGGGAATTGAACGCCAAAAGCGAGACCTCGGTTACTCCGTCGCTACCATTCAAGGCGATGAAATAGGAACGGTCAGGGAGACCAACATCGTAAACTCCCTCCAAGGAAAGGTTTCCGGCGTTCAAATCAACCAACAAAGCGGTAACCTGGGTGGATCCACGAAGATCCTGATTCGCGGTGTGAACTCCCTGTCGGGAAATAACAACCCGCTATGGGTTGTTGACGGTGTTCCCATCTTCGATAATAACGTAACAACCGGCAGCCAAATCACAGGAGGCTTCGATACGGGTAACCGTGCTCAGGATATCAACCCTGACGATATTGCAAGTATCAGCGTGCTCAAAGGCGCCAATGCCGCTGCACTTTACGGTAGCCGTGCCGCCAACGGTGCGATAATCGTTACAACCAAGAAGGGGGGCAGCGGCAACCGGGCCAACATCACCTTCAACTCTACGTACCGGGCCGACACTCCCTTACGGCTTCCGGACTTCCAGAACCAGTACGC
>JBASAV010000270.1:0-2172 GCA_049650785.1 Lewinella sp.
GCTCCAGCCCGTAGGCCCGCCCCGCTCCCACCAGGATTTCCGTTTCGAGTTGGGGGTTGACCACTACGTCGGCGAAGTCGCGGTAATCCCACAGCTGGTCGATCTCCCGTCCGTAGAGCTCGGCACCCAGTTCGACGTTGTTGTCTTCCAGGTTGAGGAAATAGCCGAAGGAGAGATTGTGCGACAGGAAGGGGGGTATGTACCCGGTACTGAGCTGGAACTGGCTGCTGGGCGTAGGCGATGCGCTCAGGTAGATCTGATTGAGAAACTGTACCGTGCGGGAATAACCGGCGCGCAGACTGGCCTTGCGGGTCAGTCGCAGTCGGGCACTAAAGCGGGGCTGCAGGGCGGAGTAGGACGCGATGGTTTCCCCGTCACCGTAATCCGTCGTGCCCGTTTCAAAGCCGGCAAGGGGCTCGCCGCCTTCGTATTCGGTGACCGTGCCCGGGCCGAGAAAGCGATAGTCCGTGTAGCGGAGGCCAGCCCGGATGCTAAGGGCGGGAGTAATATTCAAGGCTACCTCCCCGAAGGCGCTGGCTTCCATCCCGCGCTCCGCCGCCACCATTGCTTCTTCTACTACGCTCTGTTCGCCTTCGGGCTCGCGCATGCCGGGATTGACCCGGTAATCGTTGACCTCCACCCCCGCCTGGAACTGGAGATCGTCGGATACGTCGTAGTTGAGAAGCGGTTTGACGGTCAGGTATTCGACGCCGTTGTAGATGACCTCGCCGCTTAGTTCGCCCAGGTCGCGCTGCTCGCTGTCGTAGTCGCTGTAGGCTACCGCCACGCTGCCGTAGAACTTGTCCGTAAAGATCTGGCGGTACTCCCCCTGACCGAGCAGGGTACCGTACTTGAAGCCGAACTGCTCGTTGTAGGTGAACTCGTCCGTGCTGCCGTAACCGGAGAGGGAAAGCGTACCACCTTCACCGATGCGCTGCGTGAGGCGCAGGTTGCCGTCGATGAAGAAGGCCGAAGAATTTTTGACGTTATCCTGGCTTGCGAGCTGAAGCACCCAGCCCGTGTAGCTGCTCCGGACGCCGGCGATGAAACTGCTGCGCTCCTTCACGATGGGCCCTTCGAGCATCAGGCGTCCGGTGACGGGGCCGATACCGGCCTTCACGCGCAGGTGATCGAAGTTGCCGTCGCGTTGCTGTACGTCGAGCACCGAGGCCAGCCGGCCACCGAAACGGGCGGGAATGTTGGCCTTGTAGAGGTCGACACTCTTGATCAGGTCGGCGTTGTAGGTGGAGAAGAAGCCCAGCGCGTGGCTGGAATTGAGCAAAAAGCCGTTGTCCTGCAGCAGGAGGTTCTGGTCGATCTCGCCCCCCCGCACGTTGAAGCCCGTGGCTCCCTCGCCGATGGTACTGACGCCGGGATTGAGCAGCAGCGCCTTCACGACGTCGGTCTCGCCCATGAAGGTGGGCAGTTTTTCCAGCTGCGCCATATCCAGTCGCTGAACCCCGGCCTGCTCCCGCCCGATGTTGGCGTCGGCGGCCTGCTCGGTGACGGTGACCTGCTGGAGGTTGGTGGCCGAAGGCTGCAGTTCGATGTCGTAGGTGCCGTCTCCGTTGATCCGGATGGCCCGTTCCTGGCTGCCGTAGCCCACGTAACTGATGGTGAGGGTGTAGGTACCGGGCGGTACTTCGAGCGCGTAGCTACCATCGGTGTCGGTGACGGTAGCCACCTCGGTGCCCTCCACCTGCAGCGTGGCCCCGATGATGGGGTCCTGCCCGTCGCGGACCATACCGCTGACGTTGGCGATGCCCTCCGCGCCGAGGCTTTCGAAGGAACCGATCGCTTCCGGGCCCTGCTGGCCTTCGACCTCCGTCGCTTCCGCCTGGTCGGCCACCGCGGCGTAGTAAGCCGCATCGAACTCCGTCCCGATCGTTATGGCGGGTCCGATCACGTAGGTGCCCCGGTAATCGACGAAGGATAGTCCCGTGCCCCGCAGTACTTCGTCCAGGGCTTCCCGAACGGTAGCGTCCCGGAGATCGAGGGAAATAGTTTCGTCGGTCAGCTGCTGTTGCTGCCAGAAAATACGGGCGGCCCCGCTCGCGTTAATTCGCTGCAGGGCGTCGACACGACTGGTCGACGGAGCCTGGATCGTGACGGTCGGTGCAACGCTTTGGGCCGTACCGGAGACATTGAAAAACAGGATAAGCAGGACTAGCG
>JBASAV010000271.1:0-2384 GCA_049650785.1 Lewinella sp.
GTCAACGCAACCCAGCGGAGCAGTACACTGTACCTCAACAATGCCGGCACCTTCGAGAGGATCACCGACAGCGGCATCTCCATCCACCCCGAGTATTTCCACGGGGCCAGCTTTGCCGATTTCGACAATGATGGTTTCGTGGACCTGCTGGTCACCAACTTCTTTGAGACCCGCTTCCACCACCTCTACCGCAACAACGGAGACAATACCTTCACGCTGGAGACCGACAACGCGATCGGCACCACCAGTGCTCGGTCGACCGCTCCCATTCTGGCTGATTACGACAATGACGGACTGGTCGACGTTTTCATTCCCAACGGCGGCAACGCACCGAACAGCCTTTACCGTAACCTGGGCAACTTCCAGTTCGAAGCCGTGGACGCGGGTAGCGTGACCACCGATGCCAAAAACTCCGTCGGCGCCGCCTGGGGCGATTACGACAACGACGGGGACGTCGACCTCTTCGTAGCCAATGCGTCCGGCCAGAACAACGATTTCTACGTCAACAACGGCGATGGCACCTTCACCGCCAATACCGATACCCGACTCACTACGGACGGTGGTCACAGCCACGGTACTCGTTGGGTGGACATCGACCGCGACGGCTACCAGGATTTGCTGGTCAACAACGACGATGGACGCAACTTCTTCTACCTCAATGACGGGGCCGGGGATTTTGAACTCCAATACGGGGAACTGATCGGCGCCGACATCGGTAGCGCATACGGTATGGCCTGGTCCGACTACGATCGGGACGGTGATCTCGATGCCTTCCTCTCCACCCACAACGACGAGGCGAACCGCCTCTTCTGCGGGACCGCCTCGGCCAGCAACTGGATCGGCGTCGACTTAACCGGAAGACTCAGTAATTACGATGCCATCGGTGCCCGCATTGCCGTCAAATCCGGCGATCAATGGTACTACCAATCCGTACTTCCCGTCAGCGGCTTCGGCAGCCAGAGCAGCCTGACCCAGTACTTCGGTCTGGGAGAAATGACTACGGTCGACTCCGTACGGATCGAATGGCCCAGCGGTATCGTTCAGGACATCGTCCAGGGGGTGCAGGTCGATGCGGTCAACCACTTCGTAGAGCCGGAAGGTGCCGGCGTCACCTTTCAGGTGTTCGCCGATACGAACGGCAACGGACTCCAGGACGCAGGCGAGCCGATGCTCAGTAATCAACGGCTGAATCTGGCCAGCACCGACAAGTTTGTCGTCAGCGGCAAGGCCGGTACCGCCAATATTCAACTGGGCGTAGGCAGCTACACCGTTGCGTACACCGCCAATAGCAACTGGGAGTTGGATACCGAAGTAAGCTTCGAAATAGCTACGCTGGCCGACGCCATCACCGTAGCCGTACCCCTGGCCCCCGTACAGACCGGCTACGACGTCAGCATCGATGTCGTCCACTCCCCCTGGCGTCGCGGCTTCAGCAACTACACCCTCGTGCAGGTTCAAAACAACGGCGTGCGTACCGTTTATCCGGCCGATGTGACCATGACCTACCCCGAGGACGTCTACGTAGTGGAATCCGGCCGGGACTACACCGCCGAGGGCAACCAATACTTCTGGGCCATTGATTCCCTGGCTCCCGGTGAGTCGGTCGCCTTCAGCGTGAAGGACAGCGTAGGACTAATGACGGATGTCGGTGACATCCTGGCCTTCGAGGCGGAAGTCTACGTGGCCGCCGACGACGCCGACCCCACGAACAACGTCCTGTCCAAGCAGATCGAAGTAGTCGGTGCCATCGACCCCAATGACATCGCGGTCCTCCCGAAGGGCGAAGGCGCGGAAGGCTGGGTCGACGGCGACGAATGGCTGACCTACCGGATCCGTTTCCAGAATGTCGGGACTTACTACGCAACCAACGTGCGCATCGAAAATGCCCTGAGCGAATTCCTCGATCCTAGCACGCTAGAGATCCTTAATACCAGCCACGACGTGTCCGTTGCCGTGAACGGAAATGCCCTGGTAGCCCGCTTTGACAACATCATGCTCGAGGACAGCACGACTAACGAAGCGGCCAGCCACGGCGTACTACGCTACCGCATCAAGCCCAAGCAGAACTACCTGGGTGGTGAGCGCATCCTCAACCGGGCGGCCATCTACTTCGACTACGAGGAGCCGGTCATCACCAATACCGTACTCAACACCCTGAAGTACGACCGGGCGGAGACCGCCGAGCAGCTGAATGTATTCCCCAATCCGGCCAGCGGCTACTGCAAGATCAATACGAATATGGATTTCATGCAGTACCGCGAAGGCAGCCAACTGCGCGGCTATACGATCCGGACGATGCTTGGACGGATCGTGACCCAGGTCGACCTGCCCGGCGTCGACGAGGCCACGGTCGATCTGACCTACGTCCCACACGGTGTTTACAT
>JBASAV010000272.1:0-2669 GCA_049650785.1 Lewinella sp.
TGCGTTGACAAAGGTTGAGGCAAAACCAGTCGCCGAAGAAACGCTGACGTCAAAGATCAGATCCTCTGATTGTATGTTGTAATAGGTCAAGTCAAAACCGGCGCGATCGTTTAAAAAACGCATTTCGAGACCGGTTTCCCACGTAGTAATACTTTCAGAGCGAAGGTCAAAGTTTCTCTGCTGAGTTGGAATGGCAAAGCCTGGGAATGCGCCGAACGGACCTACACTCGAGATCGTATTACGTGTATTATAGGGGTCGGTGTCATTTCCCACCGTAGCAAAGCCACCCCGAATTTTACCGAAGCTTACAATGTCGCTATTGGCGATCAATTCACTGAAAACAAAGCTTCCGGAAACGGATGGATAGAAGTAGCTGTTATTACCGGATTCTAGGGCTGAACTCCAGTCATTACGTCCGGTAACGTCCAGGTACAGCATACTGCGCCAACCAATACCCAATCGACCGTAAACGGACTGAACTTCTTTCTGGGAACGGTAATTCACGAGGTTAGGGCGGGAGTTGGATGCATCCAGGGTGTAATACTCTGGCACGTTCAATCCATCCACCGTATTTCCCCCGGTAGTTTGATCCTGCTCCTGGCGGAGGTTTGCACCTAACTGCCCATCGATACTAAATTCACCAAACGTTTTAGTGTAGTCCAGCAGGGCCTCGAAATTATTTTCTCGGGCCGTCCGCGCCACCTCCGAATAATAGTCCAATGCGGAATTGGAACCGGAAGCAACGCGCTGAGTAGTGCGGAAGGTGTAATAGTCCGTGCGAGCGAATCCGGAAAGGGATAGACCGGGTAAGATGTCGTAACGCAGCGCTAGATTTCCAAAAACACGGTCGCGATCATCGGCGTTGGCATCCCGATTAATGGTCCAATAGGGGCTTTCCCAATAATTTGCACGTAAATCATTGGGTGCGCGAATATTCCATGTTCGTGGCGTGCCATCTGGCATCTGGTAGTTTTTCAGCCGATCGAGGTCAAGCTGGCGCTGCCACCACTGATTATAGTTAGTCTGTACGTTGGTCGCACTTGCATCACCATAGCCTCTACCCGGGCGACCCTGACCGGCCGTGTTGACATAGTTAGCATTGACCGAAGCAGTCAACTTGCTGCCGAGTTGCTGGCTGGCGCTTACGTTGATCGTATTGCGGTTAAGAGACGATCCGGGATAGACGCCGTTGTTGCTATTATTCGTGTACGATAGGCGGAAGTTACCAGTGTCATTACCGCCAGATACGCTAACGTTGTTGTTGTACTGGACACCAGTGTCGTAGAAATCGCGAACGCTGTTCTCGGAGGCAACCCATGGTCGAAGTTCGCCAAAAGTTTCTCCCGGGTACCAGCTGTCCCAGTGTCTTACTAAGGTGCCATCCAGTGCAGGACCCCAGCTTCCATCGTAGGCATAGTCGGCTATCAACTGACCGTCAAATTCCCGGTATGATTCAGGGTATTCTCCCTCCTTGAATTCGAAGGGAAGAAAATTTCCGCGACGACCGCCGCCGTATTCATTTTGATAGTCGGGCAGCACGGCCACCGTCGAAAATTGAATACCGGAGTTGATCGTCACCCCAAGGCCTTTGCGAGACTTGCCACTTTTGGTAGTGATGAGTATAACTCCATTGGAAGCTCGTGAACCGTACAGGGCTGCGGCTGCACCACCTTTGAGAACAGAAATTGACTCGATGTCGTTCGGATTTATGTCCTGAGCCATATTGCCATAATCCTGCCCGCCCCGTGCTTCACTGGCGTTTCGACCGCCAAAAGTCGAGTTATCGATAGGAGTACCATCCACAACGAACAGCGGCTGGTTATCTCCAATGAGTGAGGTAGCCCCCCGAAGAATAATACTGGACGAACCACCCAGTCCGGAGTTATTATTGTTGATCTGAGCTCCGGCCACCCGGCCGTTGAGCGCGCTAACGAGGTTGGTTTCCTGGGCCTGATTGACCTCCGCACCGTCGATTTGGGTTACCGCGTATCCGAGTGACTTCTCTTCGCGGGAAATACCGAGCGCCGTAACAACCACGTCGTTCAGCTGGACGCCTTCCGCCAGGACGATGTCGTAGTTGTCGTCGGTCGTCAGCTCGACGGTCTGGGTAGCAAAACCGGTATAGCTGACGATCAGTTCCTCAGCTCCTTCCGGAACGTTCAGGCTGAAGGCTCCGTCAAAATCGGTAACGGTACCGGTAGTGGTGCCAGCCACCAGGATAGACGCGCCAATGAGGGGCTCACCGGCGTCGTCGGAGATCGTACCGGTAATCGCTTGCTGGGCAGTTGCAAACCCTGCTGTACCGATTACCAATGCGAGCATCGTTAAAAATCTCTGCATTTGGAATTATTTAGTTAATTACTGTACAAAAGCATGACACAACTACTGTGTGTCAATATTTTTCACGCTCGACTTAGCTAAAGTTCCCCCCGGGGACCATATTGGGATCAAAGGTAACAATGGTCAGTTGCTCCAACAACAAAATTAACAAATAGACTGTCGCAAACTGACCAACTTTAATGCAATCCGGACTGTCTTTCCCCCTGCGGGCCCCCGCCCCCACCCGGAATTTTATACCATCTTTGCAGCCAAATCTTAGCTATGTACCTGTTTCGCTTTGTCCTTGTTTCGCTACTGTGTTTGCCACTGGTCGGGCTACGGGCCCAGAC
>JBASAV010000273.1:0-3343 GCA_049650785.1 Lewinella sp.
GCATTTACAACTCCATGCCCTACGAAGGGGTGGAAACGCTGGTCAACGTGATGAAAAACTTTAAATAAATTGTTAAACTCGTCGGAATAGGCCGCCCGTTCGTCGAAAAACGGGGCTAAATCCGGGATAAAGGTGGTATGGGTGCCCGAATATTCCTATCTTCGTAGGACTATGAATCGCCCTAGAATCACCTTTCTCACCCTGGTTTTGCTCCTGTTTATCGTGAGTGCGGCTTGTTCCGGCTTTTTGGCCGGGCGGACCATCAAACTACACCAGGAAGGGAAGATGCAGGAGTTCCAGCAAGTAAGTGAGCAGGTCATTGACGTAAGCACCGGGGTCAACCGGGCCGTCAATGTGGTCAAGCAGATCATCCTTCGCTAGTCCCCCTTTTACCTTTTCCATTTTCCATTCACGGTCTCAGCCGCGGGTGGTTGCCGTGTACATCGTCCTTCGTGCCTTTCCCGGGGGTAACGGCTCGTTCCTTGCTCCAATAATTATTATCCATGCTCAGAGGACTCCTATGCGATCTCGACGGTACCCTTGCGGATTCCGAACCCCTACACTGCCTCGCCTGGTTGAGCCTGCTGTCGGAGAAGTACGATCTGGAGTACGATGCTCACTGGTTTGAGCAGTGGATCGGCACCAGCGATCGCGTCGTGGCTGAATACCTGATCGAGGAGCATGGATGGGAGATGTCCGGCGAGGACTTAATCGGGGAGAAACAAAGCCGTTTCCAGGATGCCGTGCGCCGGGAGGGATCGACCTTCGCCGGGGTGCCGGAATTACTGGAGACCATCGCCCGTGATTTCCCCCTGGCTATCGCGACCAATAGCGGCCGGTCGGATGCCGACCTCATGATTGCGGCGACCCGGCTGGACCGGTATACCCAGATCAGCGTCACCGCCTCGGACGTAGAGCACCTGAAGCCCGAGCCGGACATCTACCTGCTCGCGGCGGAGAAACTGGGACTGCCGGCGAATGAATGCATCGCCATCGAAGACAGCGGCCCGGGCGGCGAGGCGGCTAAAGCGGCGGGCTGTTATTTGATCGGACTGACGGAAAAAGTAATGCAGGCCGATGAGATGGCCGACACGAACGCCGCCGCCCTGGAACGCGCGCTGGAGTTACTGCGGGAGGCTTAAAAAGCTTATTGTTCACTTTACAATAACTTAACTCAATACATATACCCAGTTCATGATTGGATGAGACCTTTGCAGCGTCTTAGAAACGCAAGCAAAAGAGAATCAACCAATCCCTTATGAACTCAAGATTTACCTTATTCCTTCTGTGCTTCTGCCTGTCGGCCGTAACCGTGGCACAAGAAACCATCATCATCGATGATGACGCGCTCGCTGCCGAACAGGATTACACCTGGACCAGCAACAATACCTACATTCTGGACGGCCTGGTGTACGTCGAGTCCGGTGCAACGCTAACCATTGAGGCGGGTACGGTAATCAAGGCTTACGGAGACGGAGAAATTACCACCAGCGATAACGCATCCGCGCTGATAGTTGCCCGCGGCGCGCAGATCTTTGCTAACGGAACGGCGGATGAACCCATCATATTCACCTCTTCGCTGGATGATCTCGAAGATCCGATGGACCTCACTAACACGGATGGTAGTATCCGTAAAGGCCTGTGGGGTGGCATAATCATCCTGGGTGCCGCGCCCATCACTTTCTCTGCCGCGACCAACGGAATTGAGGGCATTGCCGCGAACGAAACGCGCGCCAACTACGGTGGCGACGACGCCGATGATAATAGCGGCGTTTTGACCTACGTATCCATCCGTCACGGTGGCTTCGCCCTCGACGGTGACAACGAAATCAACGGCCTTACGCTGGGTGGCGTTGGATCCGGTACTACCATCGATTACGTTGAAGTATTCGCCAACCTGGACGACGGAATTGAGTGGTTCGGTGGTACCGTACGGGTCAATCACGCCGCTGTATCCTACTGCAGTGACGACGGTATGGACTACGACACCGGATGGCGCGGCGGTGGGCAGTACTGGTTTGTACTGCAGGCCCCCAACGAGGTACTGGGAACCGGTCGCGCCGGCGAGCACGACGGTGCCATTCCCGACGGACAGAGCCCCTTCAGCCAGCCGAGCATCTATAACGCAACCTACATCGGTATCGGTAATGATGCCAGCACCGACACCGGTGATGCCAGCGATCCGGCTCCCTACGGTATTGTGTTTCGCGACAATGCCGGCGGGTACTACTATAACTCCATCTTTACTGACTTTAACGGTGCAGCCGTAGCCATTGAGCAACGCGACGACGCGACGCCGGATTCCTACGACCGCCTGATTGCCGGTGATCTGGCTTTCCGCAACAACATCTTCTACAACTTCGGAGCGGGTGCTGATTCGTCCGATCTCTTCATCGCTGTGGATCAGAATGATGCCAAGATCGAAGGAGCAGCTACGGATACGGTTGCCTCCCGCTTCATGGCCGCCAATAACATGATCATTAACCCCAATCTGAACAGTGAGGACGAAGATCGTGATGACATTGGCGGAAACATTGACCCGCGTCCTTCTCCCTTCGGCTTCGCCGCCACCGGCGCTCCGGCTCCGATCATGGGCTTCGATACCGTAGCGTACTACGGCGCATTTGCTCCCGGTAACGGTATGGACAGCATGTCCTGGCTCACCGGATGGACCGCCCTCGACGAAATGATGATCGTGATTAGCGACTTCACGAACGGTGTAGGCCAGATCGTTGAAAATGGCTTCCTCCTGGATGCTCCGGTTCCCAACCCAGCCAGCCAGATGACCCGCATCAGTTTTGAACTGCCGAGTGCTGCCCGAGTCAGCCTCACCGTGATGGACATCTACGGACGTCCCGTTACCCGCGTGGTCAACGACTACGCCGCCGGGCCACAGTCGGAAAATATCGACGTAAGCCGTCTGGCTTCCGGTACCTACTTCGTCATACTGGATGCCCCGGGAAGCCGGTTGGTACAGCGCATGGCCGTTACCCACTAACAACCTGATCCAAGCCAAAGGGAGGCACGTCCTTCCTCGGCCGGAAAGACTACCTATTTCGGGGGCACATCACTGTGCAGTTGGTGTGCCCCCCCTTTTTTCTAGTGCAAATCTTAACTCATTTTATCATGCGTAAACGCATCTTTTATCTCACGGCCTTTTTGTTGGCGGCGATAAATTGCTTCTCCCAGAGCGGGGCCATATCCGGCACCGTATTCGATGAAGACGGCTTCCCCATGCTCGGGGCAAACGTGGTCATCGAGGGTACGACCATCGGTGCCCAAACGGACTTCATTGAGGGTAAATACCAATTCCAGACGGAACCGGGTACTTACAATCTAGTCG
>JBASAV010000274.1:0-6134 GCA_049650785.1 Lewinella sp.
GAGAACCTGTACGCCGCGCTGATTTATCGGAGATACATACAATTGGCTTTCCGTACCCACATCCCGAAAGGCAGCCTGCATACCCTGTCCGACAGCCTGGGCCAAATAGCCACTATCGCATAGGGCAAATATGCTCGGACCGGCACCACTAATGCTGCACCCCAGCGCACCCCTTTCCAGGGCAGCCGCCTGCACGGCATCGAAGCCGGGAATGAGTTGTTTACGCTGTGGTTCTACCATATGGTCACGTAAGGACCGACCAAGCAGAGAAATATCATTGGTGTAGAGTGCCGTTATGAAACTGGCTAAACTCCCCATTTGCCGGATGGCCGTAGCCAAGGGTACCTGATCGAGCAGTACGGCCCGGGCATCGCGCGTCAGGATCTCAATTTCCGGGTGTACGACAGCTACGTGTAGTCCTTCGGGTACCGGTAAATGATGCACATCCAGGGATTCGTTCGAACGGATGAGGGTAATACCACCCACCAAGCAGGGCGCAACGTTATCGGCGTGAAAGCTTCCATCTGCCACCTCTTCACCCTGTACGGTAAAGTATAGAATGGCTTCCCGCGACAATGGACTTCCCAGCAGTTCATTCACGGCCACGGCGGCTCCAGCAGCACTGGCCGCAGAAGATCCCAGGCCTGAGCCGAAGGGCATCTTCTTATGTATTTCCAGTTCGATACCTATATCCGACATCCCCAGGTGCTCCAGTAATCGCTGGGCAGCGACCCCAGCGGTATTCTTCTCGGTTTCCTTCGGTAGGACCTTGTCGCCCGTACCGGTAATGGTGGTGATGCGTACCCCCACAAAATCTGGATTCAGGCGAGCTACGATCTCATCCCCAGGCCGATCGATGGCAAAGCCCAGAATATCGAAGCCAACCGCTACGTTCGCCACCGTAGCCGGTGCGAATACCCTTACCTCTCGCATAAATTTAGCTTTGTGAAGATCCTATTTGGATGATTTCGGCGAATACCCCCGCCGCAGTGACTTCCGCACCGGCGCCCGGGCCCCTTACCACGAGCGGTCGCGTCCGATAGCGATCGGTAGTGAATACAATCATGTTATCGCTTCCGCTCAGGGTATAGAAGGGATTATCACTCCCCACTGCCTGCACACCAACGGTAGCGTCTTCATCATCCAGGCTGGCAATCATACGTAAGACCTTACCCTGAGCGGCAGCTTCTTCCTGCATTTTAGCGAAGTAATCGCCCTGCTCTTCTAGTACCCGAAAGAAATCATCGACCGTTTCGGCCTCCATGGCGCCTTTCGGCAGGAAACTCTCTACCGATACGTTTTCCGGGTCGAGTGGTACCCCGGTTTCCCTACCAAGAATAAGAATCTTGCGAGCCACATCCTTTCCCGACAAATCTACCCTCGGATCCGGCTCCGTAAATCCTTTCTCCTTCGCTTCCCTTACAATATCGGCGAAGGGACGACTACCGTCGAAATTATTGAAGATGTAACTGAGCGATCCACTGAGGACACCCTCGATCTTGTTTATGCGGTCCCCACTGTCGATCAGATCCCGCAACGTGGATATAACCGGCAAACCTGCCCCGACATTCGTCTCGTATCGGAACTGTACACCCCGTTTATCGGCAATATTCTTTAGCCGCTGGTACTGTAGATACCCCGAGGAAGTAGCTATCTTATTGGGAGTAGACACACTGATGCTGTCATCCAGGATTGCCTCGTAGAAGGAGGCGATCTTCCCGTCCGCTGTGTTATCAACGAAAATGCTGTTGCTGAGATTAAGGTCACGCATCCTTCCCACAAAGACTGGTAAATCCGTGGCTAATTCGGAGGCTTCCAGGTCCTGCTTCCAGGTCCCCAGGTCTATACCCTCCGCATCGAAAAGCATCTTGCGGGAGTTAGCTAGGCCAACGATCTTTACCTCCATTCCCCTCCTTTCCCGGAGGTATTCATTTTGCTGCTCGATCTGCTTGAGTAATGTACCGCCAATCAGGCCCACTCCGATGATGAAGAGGTGCGCGGTCTTATAATCGCTGAGGAAGAACGCTTCGTGCAGGGAATTGAGCGCCTTGGTTTCGTCTTCCCGTGAGATGACCACGGATACGTTCAGTTCACTTGAACCCTGGGCGATCGCCACGGCATTGATACCGTTCTTGCCCAGGGCCCGAAACAGCCGTCCCGAAATACCGGGTTGATAGCGCATATTCTCACCGATGATGGCTACTACGCTAAGGTCACGCTCAACTTTGATCCGATTGACAACTCCCCGTTCGATCTCAAAGGCAAAAGCCTCCTCGACCGCCAGTTTTGCGCGGTCGGCAGCGGCTGGTTGGACGGCAAAACTGATGGCGTGCTCGCTAGATCCCTGGGTAATTAAGATAACGTTGATGCCGGCCTGGGCCAGCGATCCGAATATCCGGCCCGCAATACCCGGTACCCCAAACATTCCAGTTCCGGAAACCGTACAGAGTGCCACGTCATTTATAGAGCTGATACCCCTTACCGCTACCCCGTTCTTATCACTTTCTTCACTGACCTTGGTCCCCGGAAAGTCGGGCTCAAAGGTATTTTTGATGTATAGAGGAATACGCTTTTGAAGGGCGGGCATCAGGGTGGGCGGATAGATCACCTTAGCTCCGAAGTGGGACATTTCCATAGCCTCCGCGTATGTCATACGGGGTATGGTAAAGGCCTTTTTCACCCGCCGCGGATCGGCGGTCAAAACCCCACTGACGTCCGTCCATATCTCGATGGACGACGCGTCTAATCCCGCCGCCAAGAGCGAAGCGGTATAGTCCGATCCCCCGCGGCCAAGCGTCGTGGTGAGTCCACCCTTAGCGGAAGCAATAAACCCGGTAACTACCTGAACCTTAGGGTGTTCCCGGTAATGTTCCCGGATTTTTTCGTAGCTCTTATCGAAGGAAACCTTGGCGTTACCAAAAGTCTTATCCGTCTTGATCACTCGTCGGGCGTCGAGAAATTCCGCTGGTACACCGGCCTGCTGCAGACACTGCGTGATGATGTAGGAGGACGAGCGTTCCCCGAAGCTGAGTACGTAGTCCATGGTGCGGGGAGAGGCCTCGCGTACCAGGAAGATACCGTACAGTAAATTCTTCAATACCTCGTGCGAGCGGCGCATCTGACCGGCCGTCTCTTCCCGCAGGCGGTTGTCGGTAAGCAGGTCACTAATAGCCGATTGGTGACGGTCCGCAAACTCCTGGAAAAGCTGCCCGTACCGATCGTCGCCGCGGGCGGCCAGGGCACTCATTTCGATCAACCCATCGGTCACCCCACCGAAGGCAGAAAATACAACGGTAAAGTGATCGCCGGAGGCGTAGTATCCCTTCAGGATATTGACTATTCCACGTATTCTGTCAGGCTGGGCAACGGAAGAGCCACCGAATTTCAGAACTTTCATCGGTAGGAGCATATTTCCCGTAAAGATGCCTTATTTGACTGGCATCAAACCCCTGCCACCGGTTATTCCTGTTCGGGTTTTACGATATACGGGCGCGTCTCATTCTATCAGGGTGGGCGGTCGGATGGACAAGGCCCAACTTTCCAATTCTCGCATTGCCTGGGCTTCCTCCGATGACTTATCGGATTGTCCACAGAGATGGAGCACGCCGTGGACCATCACCCGGTGTAATTCATTGGTGTAAGATTCACCGTATTCCGCAGCATTATCCCGGACCCGTTCGGTAGAGATGAACAGGTCTCCGGATATGGTAGGAAATTCCGCGTATGGGAAGGTGATAATATCGGTGAGGGTATCGTGCTGCAGATATTCGACATTCACCTGATGGAGGTAATCGTCATCGCAGAAAATATAACCGAGATCACCGAGTTGTCCCCCGCGTAACTTGATTACCGAGGTGAGCCATTCTTCCAGTGCGGATTCCGCTTGCTCAGGTAGGGTGCCGCCGGCTTCGTTAAGGGAAAAGGAACTGGACAAGATCAGAGCCGGAACTGCATTTCCACCGTGGAACCGCCGTTGATGTAGCGCATCTTATCGCACAACTGGTTCATGAGAAATACACCGCGACCTCCACATTCGCAGAGTCGTTCCGGACAGGTTGGATCGGGGAGGCTATCGTAATTAAAGCCTCCGCCCTGATCGGACACGCGGATGGCGAGTGCACCAGTGACCTGTGCAAAGCGGATACTGACCGTTTTCGACCGATCCTCCTTATTACCGTGTATCATGGCATTGCTTACCGCCTCCGTGAGGCTGATGAGCAGGTTATCGTGTTTCTCTTGATCAAGGTGATAGCGGGAGGCGAGTTGCCTCACCAGTTGCTCCACCTGATTGAGATTGTTCGGGTCTGACGAGAGTGTGAGCATGCAAGGTAGGGTTCAAGACTATGGCGGACAGAAAGGCAAACGAATAGTAAAAGTATATAACAGCGCGCCCCCGCGGTATTGTTTATAACGGACTGACAGACAGGGAACGAAAGTACTCGTCGACGAGCGTTTGGTAGTACGGTTTTAATTCCGGTGTGACGCGTCGGTACTGTTCTACTTCGGCACGGCGCTGGCGAATGTATTCCTCGAGATTCGGTGGAAGCCCGCGGCGTTGTTGGTCCGCCGTCTCGGATTTACGCTCTTCATCCATCTTTTGTTCGCGCTCGGCCCGCTCGTGTTCCAGCATTTTGGTGAGGATGTCCTGCTGCCGCATGAGTGACTCATTGGTCAGTCGCTTATTCACGAGGTCTTCCTCGGCCGCATTCATTTGGTCGATCAGCTCCTGTAGCTGGCCGTCTTTACCCTCTCCGTTTTGCTGCCGTTCTTTCTGTTTCTCCTCCAGCGCACGACGCAGAGCGGCCTGGCGAGCGGCCATCTCGGCAAACTCCTTGCTGCTGCCGCCCTCTCCTTTTTCGAGGCCCTCCTTCATTTTGCCCATTTCCTGGCCGATGTTTCGCTGTCCCTCGCTACCGGGGTTCTCGCTGGGCTTACCACTTTGCTGCCCCTGCTTACCATCCTGTGGATTTTGACACTGTTGCTGGCCCTGCATCTGACTAGCCATTTGCTGCTGCATCTGCTCCATGCTTTCACTCAGCATTAGCGCCAGATCGTTCAGGCCGGTCATAGCGCGCTGTTGCAAATTGGCGGCCTGCGGGGTACGCCTTTCTTCCAGTTCATCAACGGTACCACTGAGATTGCCGCGGATGTCAGTGACTTTGTCGGTAATGAAGGTCTCGATTTGAAAATTGCGTTTAGCCAGTGCCTGCAGGGAGTCCTTTACCAACTCAAAGTCGTTGTTGATCCGGAACTGCTGCTGTACGAGTTCCACATAGCGGGGTGTATTTACGGTGGTCAGATTGAGTTGATCCATCGTTTCCTCCTGATCAAAACTCAGATCGACGATATTTTCCAGAAGCTGACGGATGGCGGCCATGTCCTCGCTATTCTGCTCCTGTTGCATGCTCTGCATGGACTGATTCATCTGCTGAGCCATCTTTTGCATCTTCTGGCTGGCATCCTGCTGCTTCTTGGCGGCGTCCTGGCGTTGTTGCTGGCTGGATTGCTGTTGTTGTTGCTGCTCACCATCCTGCTGCTCCTGCTCCTGTGATTCGGTTTCTTCCTGCGCTTCGGCGCCCTCCTGCTGTGGCTGTTGTTCGCCTTCCTGAGGTTGCTGTGGCTGCTGCTCGCCTTCCTGAGGTTCCTGTGGCTGTTGTTCGCCCTCCTGAGGTTCCTGACCTTTTTCTGGTTGCTTGCCCTCCTGCTGCATGGCCTTTTCCATTTTCTGCTGGGCCTCTTCCATATCCTGTTCAACCTGCTCTGCCTGCTCCTTTTGGGTATCCAGGGGCATAGGCCGGTCCAGTTGCTCGTTCTTCTCTTCGGTTTGCTCCATCTTTTGCTGGAGTTCCTCGAATTTCTTCTGGAGTTCTTCCTGCAGCTTCTGGAGATCTTCCGTGGGCGTTTCTCCGGTTTCCGTCTCTTCGGCTAGTGCCTCCTGCTCTTCGGCAAGTTCTTCAAGCTCCTCGATGGCGTCCTGCATGTCTTTTTCGATCTCCAGTTGCTTGAAGAGTTCGAGCATGCGGTCGAGTTCAGCTTCTGTCTCCTGGTCGGACATTTCCATGTCCTCCATCTTCTCGAGGGTTTCATCCTTATTGAGTTCTTCCATGAGCCGCTGGATCTCTTCCATTAGCTCC
>JBASAV010000275.1:0-3727 GCA_049650785.1 Lewinella sp.
TCTGGATACGGGGGTCCTGGCCGGGGGAAATCGATTTTGCCAGTCCGGAAGATTGGGATCGATTCTTTGTAGCCTACGAACGCTGGATCCTTCACTACGCCGATATGGCGCAGTCGGAAGAGGTTGCTGCCCTGTGTATAGGTACGGAACTGGTGCGGTCTACCCTGGGCTACCCGGAACGGTGGCGCCAGATTATCCGGAAGGTGCGATCCCGCTACGATGGCATCCTGACCTACGCCGCCAACTGGGGAGAGGAATTCGAGAACCTGACTTTTTGGAAGGACCTGGACGTTATCGGTCTCAACAGCTATTACCCACTAGCTGATCATGCTACCCCAAATGACACCGAGCTCGTCGCCGGTGCCCAGCGTTGGATGCAGGTTGCCGACCGCATCAGCGAGGAAAACGATCGGCCGCTTTGGCTGACGGAAGTAGGCTTCCGATCGGTGGCTACGGCCTGGATAAATCCACACGCCGAAGCCGGAGATCGGGTAGCCAATGAGGAACATCAGGCACGATGCTACGCCGCCCTGGCTACGGCCGTGGGCGCATCCGACCGCATAGCCGGCATATTCATCTGGAAATGGCCCTCCTACCTGGGCCACCAGGAGGACCGGGGCGGGCGGCAGGTCGGCTTCGTACCGGGGGGTAAGCCCGCAGGTGCCATTCTCCGGGAATTGTACCGTCAACCCGCGCAATAGAAATCTACTCCAGGGCCGTGATCGTGAGATTGTCGACCAGGACCGCGGATTTATTTTCCCCGCCGTTCCATAGGAGTACGGCGACTTCGTCGGCGCCCCCGCTGGGTGCTCGCGCCTCCAGAATGAGATTTCGGCGTCCTTCCTCATTCAACGCCCGGTGAATGCGGATGAGCCGGAACTTATCAGCTTGTCCGTTTTTATAGAACCGCATTACAAACTGCGTCGAGCTATGGATTCCTGACCGGTACTCCGCATTAGCAAAGTCAGCTGTAGCCCGAATCCACTGGTCTTCCTCGAATGGCCCGCGCACCCGAAACTCAGGCGTACTGCTTATAGAATCCTTCAGACAGAAGGAACCCGCTCCGGTGATCGGATCTATTCCGCAGGGCGCGGTAGAAATGGTGTCGAAGGCATTGGTGTACAACGTATCGATCCGGTCGGGGGTACCCCGGTAGAATTCCGGATTGTCGAGGAGGAACAGGTCGTCCACGTCACGCTCAAAGGTAAATAGGGTGCGCCAGTAATAAGAACGATTCATCCATTCTGAAACGAACAGACCGCCTCTGTGCGCCTGGTGCGTGAACCACAGATTGTGGGCTACGAAAACCAGGCAAATGAGCGTGAACAGAATACGCAGCCAGGCCCTGCGCTGACCGATCCACATCACCGTAGCCGCGAGCGGGAAGGATAGCACGGCGTAGGTCTGCACCATGGTGCGCTGTCCCAGGCTGCCTCCGTACCACCATACACTCCAGGCAAAGGCCACGTAGATGAAAAACAGGGTATGTACGCTGATTGCCGTGAACACCGGACGGCGATATAGATAGAGGGCACCAAATCCCAGAAGGGCCAACCACATCATCGGGGTGTAGGTGAGCCATCCGGCCTTATAGCTGAACATTCCGTCAATGATGTGCGGATGTAGCCAGTCGAATCCCTGGTCTTCGTAGCTGTATACGATCCAGTCTCCGGAGACATAGCGCCAATAGATCAGCTGCAGCGATCCGACGAGCAGACACGCAATGGCAGCGAGTGCCAATTGGGGGAGACGTGAGGTAAAAAACTGGAACCGTTCGCGCACTCCGCTCCGGGTAGGCGTCATCGTCCAGAGCAGGGGAATGATCGCGGCCAGGATCTCGGTCGGTCGGGTCAGGGCCATTAGTCCGACGATCAGGCCGATGGCCAGGAAATAGCCGGTCGCCTTTTCCGTCCGCCGGCGGTAGAGATTATCGCTCAGCCACAGTAATACGGCATAAAGGGTGAAGACGTGACTATGGGTCATTGCCCCGTCGATCGCCGCGTAGTTAAGGTAGTTCGTTCCGAAGACGATGAGGAGCAGTGTTCCGGCAACTGTGCCCGACGGGAAATACCGGCCGAGTACGATGGCCAGTACGAAAAGACCCAGCGCGGCCACTACGAGGCTCCCCACCGATATAGCTACCTGATATGGTTGGGAAAACCCGTCGGCGGGGTAAATCTCCGACTGCCTGGCGTACAAGTGACCGAGCGCGAAGAAAGGGCTGTAAAGGACCGCCTGCCCCAGACTGTACTTCATCACCATGGCCCCTGACTCGTGGGCAAAGGTCTGGTACGGACTGTAGGTAGGGTGATACTTTTCGATGATCTCGGGCAAGAAGGCCACCTCCCGCAGATCTTCATAGATGAAGGCGGCGGGCAAATAGAGGTAATAGCCCGACACATCGTAGCTTATCGTGGCTTCACTGCCCCTGTTCTGCCACTTTGGGTAGTAAAAGTGGGTGGCCACCAGCATGGTGTAGCAGAGCAGAAGTGCTAGGGTAGGGGCATTCTTCACGGAAGTAAAGGTAATGCGTCCGGTGTCCTATACCTTTAGGGCTTCGCAAAATCCACCACGCAATGCGCTTCCTTACCGCTGTCCTGCTTACTCTCTTTTCACTCTCGGCCCTGTCCGCGCAGCACACGATGCCCGTCATCCTCTCGCTGAAGGAACAGGGGGAGCTGCGCGACCGGTGGCTCAAGGAGCGCTTCGCCACGGTGGTGCCGGAGCTGATGCGACGCGAAGGGATCGACATGTGGGTCATGATCACCCGGGAGTATAATGAAGACGCCGTCGTAAAAACCATGCTGCCCAGCAGCTGGATGGGTGCCCGGCGCACGACCATGTTGCTCATTTATGATCCCGGAGAAGGACAGGATCTCGAAACCCTGGCCTGTGCCCGCTACGACGTCGGTGAGGTCTTCAAAAAGGCATGGGACAAAGAGCAGCAACCCGATCAGTGGAAGCAATTGGTGGAGTTGATCCAGGAAAGGAACCCGAGCAAAATCGCCGTCAACCGCAGCGAAGAATTCGGCCTGGCCGACGGCATCAGCAGCTACCACTACGATCGCCTGCTGGAAGCGCTGCCCGACGAACTGGACGAGCGGGTCGTCACCGGAGAAAATCTTGCCATCGGCTGGCTGGAAACCCGCATTCCGGCGGAGATGACGGTCTACCGGCAGATCATGCAGATCGCCCACGCCATTATTGCCGAAGCCTTCAGCGAACGGGTGATCCAACCCGGCGTAACGACCACCGACGATGTAGTTTGGTATATGCGCGAACGCACCCGCGAACTGGGTCTGGATACCTGGTTCCACCCGACGGTGGACGTCCAAAGGTCCGAATCACAGGAACTGTATGGCTTTAGCGGACGACCCGGGGCGGACATCATCCAGCCCGGCGATCTGGTGCACTGCGATTTTGGTATCACTTACTGCGGCCTGAATACGGATACCCAGGAGAACGCCTACGTGCTGTTACCCGGGGAGAGCAGTGCGCCTTCCGACTTGGTCGAGGCCCATAAAAAAAGTCTGCGCGTGATGGACCTGCTGACCGGCAATTTCGTGAATGGGGTCACGGGCAATGAGATGTTACTGGGAACGATCGAATCAGGGACGGCAGAAGATCTGCGTCCGTCGATCTACAGTCATCCGATCGGCTTCCACGGACACGGTGCCGGTCCGACCATTGGACTATGGGATCAGCAGGAAGGGGTGGAAGTGAGGGG
>JBASAV010000276.1:0-1642 GCA_049650785.1 Lewinella sp.
CCCCGTTAACGCGCTGGGAAAGGCGGATACTGAGCTTGGACATGTTGAAATCCTCGCTCTCATTGTGGGGGTTGAAGCGACCGAGCGCCATGAAGTCATGCCAGTCGATACCGAGATCGTCGGCGTAGTTGAACAGGTAGTCCCGCATCAGGTACTCCGGAAAGTGGTCGTGACCGGCCGGCACCGGGGTGTGGGTGGTATAGAGGCTCGAGGCGCGTACCATCTCCCGTGCTTCCGAAAAATCCAGTCCGGCATCGACGTAATTCTTCAGGCGTTCGAGGCTAAGGAAGCCGGCGTGGCCCTCGTTGAGGTGGTAGATATCGGGGTTCAGGCCCATCTCCTCGATGGCGCGCACGCCACCGATGCCAAGCAGTATTTCCTGTTTGAGGCGGTGCTCGTTGTCCCCGCCGTATAGCTGGTGGGTGAGGGCCCGATCTTCCTGGCTGTTGTCTTCGTGGTCCGTGTCCAGCAGATAGAGCTTGATGCGACCGATGGCCAGACTCCAAACCTTGGCCTGCACCATTCGCCCCTTGATACCGACCGATACCTTCAGCCAGTTGCCGTCGTCCCGGCGAACGGGCTCCACGGGTAATTGGGTGAACTTTTGAGCGGGATAGTGATGAAGCTGATCGCCGTTCATGCTCAGACCCTGGTTGAAGTACCCGTAGCGGTAGAGCAGGCCGACACCAAACAGGTCTACGTTGCTGTCACTTGCTTCCTTCAGGTAGTCACCGGCCAGTACGCCCAGGCCGCCGCTGTATAGCTTCAGGCTGATGTGCAGACCGTATTCCATACTAAAGTAGGCTACCCGGGGCAGGTCCTTCTTCATCGGTTCGGCCAGGTAAGCATCAAAGGCCTTTTCGGCGGTGGCCAGCCGTTTAAGAAAGTCTTTATCGGCCGCCAGTTCGCTGAGTCGCGATGGGGGAAGGCTCTCCAGCAGGGCTACCGGGTTGTAATTGAGCTCGGTAAACTGTTCCGGATCGATACTGGCGAAGAGTTCGGATACCTGGGGCATCCACGACCACAAAATATTGTGGCTCATGCGATTCAGGGCAGATAAGGCTTCCGGAATCTGAGGTTGAATGAAAATGCGCTTCAGCTTCATCTCCGTACTCGTAGTGGTAATAGTCATGTAAGCAGCTTTAAGGGGATTGTATGTAAAGCAATCAGTAGCAAGAAAATGCTCGGATGATTGCTGCTATACTTACGAAAGATCCCGGGTGGTGTTTACGTAAAAACGGTATAAATCGACTGCGAACCGGCGTCATCTGGGCAGGTAATCCTGCAACCTGCTTCCACAGCGAACGCAAAAATGCAATAATAATGGCGTACTAACAAGCTAGGCCCGCATTCCGTATGGATTGCGGGCCTGCCTGACCTTATTATAATTGGTCTGCTGGTGTCAGTACAGATATTCCAGGGCTACGCGGTCGTAGTAGCCGAATTCACCATCTTCGCCGCTGCCAAAGCAGGAAAGCATGATCGAATTAGGATCGTAGCCGCTTGGCGTTCCGGGAACGAGGTTCGCACCGGTGGAACCCGCCGACTCACCACCACCCGATCCGCAAGACCGGCGATCGCCGTAATCCGTGAGCCGGAAGCCCATACAGTGACCGATTTCGTGGGTCATGACGTGCTCATT
>JBASAV010000277.1:0-3203 GCA_049650785.1 Lewinella sp.
GTTGCATGGTCCGCTCTTCGTCCAGCTTGCGGCGAATGCCGTCGATCCAGCCGAAGCAGAGGAGTTCGTCCAGTACGTCACCGGTGGACACGTATTTTTCCGGCACGCTTTTTTTATAGGTCACCAGCCAGACGCCCGCCTCCTGGCTGTGGTGAGCCTGTAGCCAGTCGCGTAACTCTCCTGCGGAGGAGACCGGTACTTTTTTGAAGTCTTCGGTTTTGATCATTCCGTACGCTCGAACCAAACCCCCAGGGTCCTACCCGAATTGATGGCAAACCCAGAAACTTTCGCCTCGGCATTTCTTTCGAAGCGAACCTCAAATCCCGCCGCGGCAAAGGCATCTTCCGTCACCGCCCGCAGGCGCACATCGCCGAGCCAGCGGTGGCGCACCAGTAAGCGTCCTTCCTCCACGACGAGGTGGTAGACGGTCTCGAGCTCTTCGCTGTAGTAGTCACCCGTATACTCGGCAAGTATGTCGGTCGTAGGCTCCCAGCCGGGAGTCTCCGTGTCCGACTTCGGCATTTGATTCGCTGGTTTCTCCGTCACGGGTTCGAGGACATCCGCCAGCACCCGGTCGGCGATATCCATGGAAGGCACCGCACTTTGCCCGCCGGAGTTAGAGATCACGATAATGCCGACATCCTGCTCGGGGTAATAACTCAGCTGCGTCACGAAGGCCTCGTGGCCCCCGGTGTGGCGGTAGCGGCGTAGCCCACGGTATTCGTTTATCTGTATACCCAGGCCATACTCGGAGTTGGTGCCGTCAGTCAGGGTATAGGGATCGAGGAACAGGGCATTTACCTCCGGCCCGCCCAGTACCGCCGTTTTATAGTTGTCGATCCACTTTGCGAGGTCGGGTAGGTTGACGTAGAGGTCCGCCCCGCCGAAGAGTGCCCGGTTGCTATGCTCGTTGACGTAGCCGAGGGTGGGTACGTAATTGTAGGACTCCGCGGCGTTCCGAATCGGCTCTCCCACGTAGGATTCAATCTGGCTGGCGTCCATACCCAACGGTTGCAGTACGTTTTCGGTAACCCACTCGTCGGCCGGCTCGCCGGTCACTTCGGCCAGTACCTCAGCCAGGATAACCCAGGCCGTACTGTTGTACGTATACCGAGACCCGGGACGGAACTCCAACTTCGACTGACGACGCACCACGGTCAGACTTTCTTCGCGCGATAGCCGATCTACCCCCACGGCCCGGCCCGCCAGCTCCGACATCGTATACGCCTCCCGGTACCCACTGGTATGCGTCAGGAGGTGCCGCAGCGTGACCGGCTCGTCGAATTCCGGCCAATCGTCGAGGTACTTGCCCACGGGGTCGTCCAGATCGAGCGAATCCGCCACGTGCAGCATCGCGAAGGCGTACCCGAGAAACTGCTTGGTCACCGATCCAATGTTGTACACCATCTCCGGATCGTTCGGTATACCGTAGGCAAGGTTGGCCAGCCCGTAGCCCTTCCCGAAGACTAACTCGCCATTTTGGACGACCCCCACTACCAATCCGGGGGTACCGTCGTGGACCAAAGGTGGTACGAGGGAATCAATCCGAGCTTCCAGATCAGTAAACTGGGCCGTAAGGGGTGCCGATAAAAGAAGGAGTACAACCGGTAGCAGGGATAATCGCATAGGAGGGGGGCTTGCAAGCGAATGCCAAAAGATAGGCCTTCGGAGCAATCCATGGCCGGTACCACCCATAAAAGACCGAAACAGCGATTACAGCCCGTACAGCAGGTAGTACACCGCCACTCCCGAAAAGTACCCCAGCAACGCCAGTCCGGATATCCGCTTCAGGTACCAGATGAAATCGATCTTCAGAATACCCATCATCGCCACGCCGGCCGCCGATCCGATGATGAGGGCGCTACCTCCGGTGCCGGCGCAGTAGGCGAGTAGTTCCCAGAAATCGCTGTCGGGGGGAAAGGTATCCAGCGTATACATGCCCATGGCGCCGGCCACTAGCGGGACGTTGTCGACGATAGCCGAGACCAGGCCGATCACGATGTTGATCAGGTATATGCTACCGAAGCTATTGTCCAGTACGGTCGCGAAGCGGCTCAGCAAACCGGTGGTCTGCAGGCTGGCCACCGCCAGCAGGATACCCAGAAAAAAGAGGATGCTGGGTGTATCGACGCGCCGGATCACGTGC
Organism: Lewinella sp.; assembly: GCA_049650785.1. GTDB lineage: Bacteria > Bacteroidota > Bacteroidia > Chitinophagales > Saprospiraceae > Neolewinella. Next base: position 2,147 of record JBASAV010000277.1, read on the forward strand.
GCCACGGACAGCGAGTGCCGCTCCTCGTCGGGTTTGTGCCGGTGCAGTAATTCGGTCACGACCCACAGTACACCCAGGCTAAGCAACATACCCATGAAGGGCGGCAGGTGGGTCAGGTTCTTGAAGACCGGTACGAAGAGCAAGGCCCCTACGCCCAGCCACAGTACCAGGGAAGATTCGCGGTGTGCCACCACTACGCCATATTGCTCATTTTCCTCCAGAGCCGGGGAGGTGATGGTACCCCGTTTGGTGAAGGAGAGTACCGCCAAAGGGACCAGCAAGCAGACCAGACTGGGCAGAAAGAGCGAAAGCACGATGTTGACCGCCGTTACCTGCCCGCCGATCCAAAGCATGATGGTGGTCACGTCACCGATGGGCGACCACGCCCCGCCGGCGTTGGCGGCTACCACGACCATGCCGCCGAAGAACCAGAGATCTTCCTTATCCCCGATCAGTTTCTTCAGGAGAGTAGCCATCACGATGGTGGTCGTCAGGTTGTCGAGGACGGAGGATAGGAAAAAGGTAACGAAGCCGAGTATCCACAGCAGCTTCACCCGGCTGGTCGTCCGGATGCGGGACGTGATGATCTCGAAGCCACCGTGGGTATCGATGAGTTCTACGATCGTCATGGCCGCCAGTAGGAAAAACAGGATCTCGGCGATCTCTCCCACGTGTTCGAGTATGCTCTCCTCGATAAAGCCCTCTTCCGGGCCGCCGGGGAAGAACGTTTGCTGCCCGATCACGAGCACCGTCCATCAGATGACCCCCGTCAGGATCGCCGTGGCCGCCTTATCAATTTTCAGGGTGTGCTCCAGGGCGATGCAGGCGTAGCCCAGGACGAAACAAAGCAGGAGGAAGGTATACATCGATCGCTTTAGCTTGTGCACGCAGCTACCTCTCCCGCAGGCCGGGCCGGGCTGGCGCTTCCGTCTGACGATAACCTCCCTTTCGGGTCACTTTCCTCCGGACCGGCAGGAAAAATGTTTGGGGGTGGTGCATGGCCTTCTCCAGTGGTCTGCCGAACGCAGCGTAGCGGAGTTCGTCCGCCCACGGGTCG
>JBASAV010000278.1:0-4153 GCA_049650785.1 Lewinella sp.
CTCCTTACCCTCTCTCTTTTCCTTCTCCTTTGTGCCGGTATGCACGCCCAGAATCTGACGGGCCGCGTACTCGACGAATCCAACCTGCCCCTGGCCGGGGCGACGCTCAGTCTCGATGAGGTGGGTATGACCGTCACCGATCAGGACGGCTACTTTGATCTGCTCGGCGTACCGGTAGGCGAGCATACCCTCCGTGTCACCTACATCGGATTCACGCCTACGGACCGGACCGTCACCGTAGTGGACGGTGAAACAACCAGCATCGATGTGCAACTCCTCCCCGGGGTACAACTGGCCGAAGTAGCCGTCATCAGCCAGATGCGTGGTCAGGCCCGCGCGCTCAATCAGCAGCAGTCGGCGCTCAACATCACGAACGTGATCGCCGCGGACCAGATCGGCCGCTTTCCCGACCAGAACATCGGCGATGCCCTGAAGCGCGTGCCGGGGGTCAACGTACAGTACGATCAGGGAGAGGCCCGCTTCGCCAACATTCGCGGTACCTCTCCGCAGCTGAATTCGGTGACCGTCAACGGCGAGCGCATACCCTCCGCCGAAGCGGAAACGCGTTCCATCCAGCTTGACCTCATCCCCTCCGATATGGTGCAGGCCGTGGAAGTGAGCAAGGCCTTGACGCCGGACATGGACGCCGACGCCATCGGTGGCTCCGTCAACCTGGTCACCCGCGCGGCCCCCTACGAACGCCGCATCAGCGGCACCCTGGGTGGCGGCTATAACTTTCTGGCCAACGAACCCACCTACAACGGTAGCCTGATCTACGGCGAGCGCTTCGCCAATAATGCATTGGGCCTGATTGTCTCCGGCTCCTATTTCAACAACAACCTCGGATCGGACGACGTGGAGGCGGAATGGACCTACGACGACGATCCGAACGAAGCTTATCCAGGTGAAGTCCAGATCCGCCAGTACTACCTGCAGCGGGTCCGCAAGAGCTTGTCGCTGGGACTGGACTACAAGATCGCGCCCCAGCATACCATCTTCCTGCGGGGGATCTACAACCAACGCAACGACTGGGAAAACCGCTACGTCTCCGAGTTCGGGGATATCGAACGGATCGACGGACAGTGGATGGCCGAACTCAAACGGGAAACCAAGGCCGGCACGGAGGACGAGAAATACGCCCGCCTGGAAGACCAGTCCATGGCCACCCTCAATCTGAACGGTGAACACCTCTTTGGTACGCTCAAGACTCCCTGGAGCGCCTCCTGGGCCAGAGCCGACGAAAATCGTCCCCACGAACGCTACTTCGAGTACGGCACGGGTGACCTGGTGCCCGTGAATGTAGACTTCGCCGATCCGAAACGCCCCTACATCTCCGCCGCCGAGCCGGACTTCCGCGGTCCCACCGACGCCTGGGAACTGGCTACGCTCACCGAGGAGAACCAGTTCACGAAGGACGTAGATATCAACGGTCGCCTGGATTTAGCCCTGCCCCTCACCCGTACCGGCGACTACCGCAATACCCTGAAGTTTGGCGGCCGTGTCCGCACCAAGGATAAAGTCCGCGAAAACGATTTCTATGAGTACGAGCCCGTCGATGATGCCCTCCTGGAAGAAAGCCTGGCTAACCTATCCGACCAGAGCAAGGATGACTTCCTCTCCGGCGACTACGCCGCCGGCTCCTTCGCGGACCGCGAATACGTCGGCAACCTCGACCTCAACGGCAGCGGCTTCGAAGGCGAGCGCGACCTGAGCGAACTGGCCGGCAACTTCTCCGCTATCGAAAACATCTACGGTGGTTACCTCATGCTGGAGCAGCAGGTAGGTCCCAAACTGACCGCCCTGGCCGGATTGCGCGTCGAGCAGACCAACCTGGAGTACGCCGGCTTCCGCTACGACGACGACGCGGAAACCCTTACCGCCACCGATACCGAGCGGTCGGATTACACCAACTTCCTGCCCGGCCTGCACCTGAAGTACGCCAGCGATGAGAATACCCTCTTCCGCTTCGCCTACACTAATACCCTGGCCCGGCCCAACTACTTCGACCTGGTTCCGTACCGGGAAATCCAGGACGGCGACCGGCTCAGCATCGGTAACCCCGATATTCAGCCCACCCTGAGCCTCAACCTGGACGTGATGGCCGAGCACTACTTCGGTAGCGTCGGGCTTGTCTCCGCCGGCGTCTTCTATAAAGACATCGACAATTTCATCGTGGATCAGACCTTCGACGACTATCTCTTCGAGGGGACGCAGTACAGCCGGTTCTCCCGGCCTATCAACGGCGGTAGCGCACGACTACTCGGTTTCGAAGCTGCGTTCCAGCGGCAGTTGGATTTCATATCACCCGCGCTATCCGGCGTAAGCGTCTACTTCAACTACACCTACATCGACTCCAAGGTCACCGACTTCCAGTTCGAAGGCCGTGAGGGCGACGACCTGACACTGCCGGGATCGCCTAAGCATACCCTGAACGCCAGCCTCGGCTACGACACCGGTAAACTGACCACCCGCATCAGCTTCAACTACGCCTCCGATTTCATCGAGGAAGTAGGGGAGGAGTCCTTCGAGGACGTCTTCTACGACCAGGTTACCTATCTGGATTTCAACGTCAACTTCGCCGCTACGCCCCGCCTGACCCTCTACGCCAACGCCAATAACCTGCTCAACCAGCCGCTGCGCTACTTCCAGGGTATTCCGTCGCGGACTTACCAGGGGGAGTACTACAACGTGCGGTTGGATGCGGGCATCAAATTTGACTTGACGCGGTAGGTAGCCTTCCTCGTCAGACGAAATACATTCGGCTGAAGAACCCCGGCCCGCTGTACTAAAACCCGATGCTCGTAGTCGTCAGCCGAGTCCCCCCGGGCGCGAAGCGCATTGGGCTCGTCTGCCGAATAAAACCCACCCCATGATCCATTCCCATCCAGCCCGCTTCCTTCCCTTTCTCCTACTTATTGCCTGCAGCCGCCCCCATCCGGCCGAAGAGGTAGACGCCTCCGTCACCGAAGCCCGGGAAGACAGCCTTGCCCTGGTAGCCGCCTACGCCGGACAGGACCTCATCGAACGCAGCGTGACCGCCTCGGTGGAAACGGCCTCCGCCCGCGCCGGCGTAATGGACGACGCCGCCGACGATCCCGCGATCTGGGTACACCCCACCGACCCCGCCCGGAGTCTCGTCTTCGGGAGCAACAAAACCAGCGGGTTGGCCGCCTACAACCTGGCCGGGGAAGAGGTCGCCTACTACGAGATCGGCAATGTCAACAACGTGGATATCCTTACGGACGTACCGCTGGGCGAGGAGCGCATTACTCTGCTGGGGGCCAGCAACCGCACCAATCAGGCTATCGACCTCTACCTGGTAGACGAGGAATCCGGCGCACTGACCGACCTGGCCGACGGAATCCAATACATGGACAGTACCCGGATCGACGATGTTTATGGCTTCGCCCTCGCTCGCGCCGAAGGCGTTGTGTACGCTGTTGCGAATGGTAAAAACGGCTTGATGCAGCAATTCCGCGTCGTGGAACGTGGTCCGAAGCTGGGACTGGAACTGGTCCGCGAGGTGCAGTTCCCCTCCCAGACCGAGGGTATGGTCGCCGATAATGACCTCGGGTGGCTGTACGTAGGCGAAGAAGCCGCCGGTATCTGGAAGCTACCGTTGCAGCCAGAAGAAATGGGCGGCGGCGCGCAGGAAGTAGCCGATCCGGAAAACGAGGATCCCGCCCGCGCCCGATTGCTAGCCGCCCGTGTCGGAGATCCTGCCGACCTCGTTGCCGACGTGGAGGGCATCACCCTTTTCGAAAACCCCGACGGCAGCGGCTACCTGGTGGCCAGTATCCAGGGCAATTTTACCTACGCACTCTTCGACCGGGAGGGAGACAACGACTACCTCGGCAGCTTCAAAATCATGGACGGGGTGGTCGACGGGGTAGAAGAAACCGATGGATTGGAAGTAATTCGGACCCCGTTACCGGGCTTTCCGGGTGGCCTACTCGTGGTCCAGGATGGCTTCAATTTCGATGGCGATACCCTGCAGCCGCAAAACTTCAAGTACGTTGACTTTGGCCAGGTCTTACAACTGGACCTGGACCTGGACCTGTAACCGCTATCCACGGCGCGGAACAAATTTCCAAATGGTGGAATGCCTGTTGGGATTAATTAGGTGTAATAATATGATATTCAGGGTTTTGTG
>JBASAV010000279.1:0-2139 GCA_049650785.1 Lewinella sp.
GGCCCGCACCGACTCGTTAATGACGAATGGATAAAGATCCGGCCGTCCCATACCCCGGTTCAGGCTATTGATAGCAAAGGTTAGCGGTACACAGGCCTTCAGTATCTTCTCCATGTCCCGGTCTATATAGGGATCGAAGCTGGCCTCCACGCGCATGATGACGTTGGGGGTGGTCGGCGGATCTACCGTTATCCCGAAGGCGTGCGCCGTTTCCAGCATATCCATCAGGTGGAGGTAGTGGGCCCAGGTCTCGGCCCAGTCTTCCCAGGGATGCATGGTCGCGTACTCACTGATGTAGTTGGTTTCCCAACCCCGGGGGGCACCATTCTTGTAATGCTGGTTGAGCGCTTCGCCGTAATCCGCGCGCTCGTCACCGAAGAGTCGGCGGAATTCCTGGAGTACATCGGGCTTCGGCGCAATAAGCAAATCCCAATAGTAATGACCGACTTCGTGCCGAAAGTGACCGATCAAAGTGCGGTACTTTTCGTGCATCTGAATGCGAGTCGCCTCCCGGTTGACGGAATCGGCTTCGTTTACGTTCAGTGTAATGAGCCCTTCGTCGTGGCCTGTCATGACGGGTTCGTCAGCATCCTCCGAAGCGAGGAAGTCGAAGGCCAATCCACGGTCGGGGTGCGTCATCTTATCCTTGACGGGCAGTCCCAGGCGGTAGAGGGCGTACACGAGTCGGTGCTTGGCGGTCTCCAATTCCTGCCACTCCTGCAGTTTCTCGGGGTCGCTCAGGTTAGGTACGGTCCGGTTGAGGTCGCACGCATCGCACAGACCGGTTGGATCCGCGGTCGGGATCATCCAGTTGCAAGCGTTGTGCTGGTGGTTGTTGCAGTATCTGATGGGCGACTGGCCGCCGGTGGAGAGATTCCATTCGTTCTGCCCCGGCGTGAGAGCGAGCATCTGGTCTTCCTCGCTGGAATAGCCGAGCCAATTGCCGCAGTTGCTGCAGACTACGTTCTCGAAGTAAACGGGGTAGTGGCAATTGCCACAGTGGTAGATTTTCATAGTATCTATAAGTAGTCCCAAGAACAGCAATCGAGGTCGCGTGTTCCGATCAACCTACCTATTCAACGACAAGAAATTTACGTGCATCCCCGAAACCGCTACCGAGATAAACACGACTTCCAGGAACTGATCCGGCTCGAGCCTCGACTGGCGGACTATATAATCACCACTCCGTCGGGGGCGGTCTCGCTGAACTTCAGTGAGCGTACGGCGCTGTTGCTCCTCAACCGTACTTTACTGCGTCGTGACTATCGCCTGCGGCACTGGGATCTTCCCGATGGCCATCTGGTGCCTCCGCTACCGGGTAGACTGGATTACATTCACACCCTGGCCGATCTAACTGGGAGCCCGGAGCGCGTTCTGGATATCGGAACGGGCGCAAGTCTGATCTACCCGATCCTGGGGACGATGGAATACGGTTGGGAATTTGTCGCCACGGACATTAGCGACCGGGCGGTCAAAGTCGCCACGGCCATAGCAACGATGAATAAGCCACTCAAGAAACGGATCGCCTTACGTCAGCAAGCCGATCCCGCACACGTTTTCCGCGGAGTGGTGCTGCCAGGGGAGCGGTTCGGTGCCACGATGTGTAATCCGCCCTTCTACGAATCTCGACAAGCTGCCGAAGCTGCCGGCCGAAAGAAGTGGTCCAAACTTGGACGGGAGGACACAGGGCTATCCTTCGGCGGGTCGGACAGTGAGTTGTGGACGCCGGGGGGAGAGCGCCGTTTTCTACGCGATATGATTCGGGAAAGCGTAGAATTCCGGTCGCAAATCGGGTGGTTTACGACTCTGGTTTCGAAGCGGGGCTACCTGGATGCGGTGCGGCGGGAGTTGGATAGGGTAGGAGCGGATGAGGTCCGTGTCCTGAACATGCAACAGGGAAATAAGCAGAGCCGCGTGCTGGCGTGGCAGTTTACGTAGACACCTTACTCGGGCCGGTCACCAAAGAGCAGGCTGCCGATGCGGACGAGTGTGCTGCCCTGTTGGAGTGCGATATCAAAATCACCGGACATGCCCATGCTGATTTCGCCGAAGGCCGGATCGTCCTCGAAGTAGGCGGCCTTGATCTCGGAAAAGATCTCGTGAAGGGTCCGGAATTCTTCGGCTACCTGTTCCTTGTCG
>JBASAV010000280.1:0-5621 GCA_049650785.1 Lewinella sp.
ACATTTAACTGGGTGAGTTGCTTGGCTTTGCTCTGAATAACCGAGGCCTGGTTGCGAAGGTCAGCATTGGCGGCCGATAGGCGCTCGGCCTGTTTGGCAACCTGCTGCGTTTTTCGCGCTACTTCGGCTTCCAGGTATCGATTGTGCCGACGAATTTGTCGCATCCGGAATCGATAGCCTGCAATAAGAATAAGTACCCCCAGCGCAACGAGCAGCAACCGAAACCAAAGGGTCTCCCAAAATGGCGGAACGATATAGAGGTGGTAGGCCACCGGCTCGCTCCATACCCCGTCGTGGCTGGCTACCTTGACCCGAAAAGTCAGGTCTCGTCCCCGTGGAAGGCTACTGTAAATAGTGCTTCGGTTGTTTCCTACATAATTCCAATTTTCATCCGTACCGTCCAGAATAAAAGCGTAGCGGTTCTCTGTAGACTGGGTGTATCCCAGCGCAAGTAAATCGAACTGTAGCGGCAGGGACTGATAGGAAAGCCGGATGGGGTCATCTGCCAGGGGATCCGGCCACAGAATTTCATCGGGAAAGCCCTTCGCCGGGGAGTGCGGAGTGATCCGCTCCAGCACTGGTTGTGGCGGGAAGGGATCCTGCTTGGCGACGGAGTCCGGGTGAAAATAATCCACTCCGTTGATCCCGCCGAAGTAGAGATAACCATCCGGAGACCGGTATACGGCCTCCGGAAGATGAATCGTATTGATCAGGCCGTCGTTGACGTCGAAGTTCTGAAAGGTATCCGTGGCGTAGTCGAAGTAACTGATTCCAACGTTCGTACCGATCCACAGACCGTCTTCGGTCTCGATCATGGAAGACACCTTTGCATTGGCGATCCCTGAAGTCTCGGTGTATTCCCGGAATGTATCCGTTTTGAATTGATAGCGGTACAGGGCTTCGATGGAAGCTACCCAGACGTCGCCTGCCCGGCCGACGGTAAAGTAGCGACGCTTCTCATCCCGTCGAATGGAGGGGGTGACCTTCGCAATCCGCTCGAAACGATCCTGCTGTTCCGAATACCGATACAGGTATTCGCTGGCGAGTATCCAGAGATTCCCTTCCGGGTCTTCCTGGATATCCATCGGCCTGTCCAGACCAAAGTCCTGGTAGGGTGGCTGGAGGGGGAAAGCGCCCGTCCACCTGCCCAGTCCGGTGACCTTGTCTATGTACCACTCCCTCCCCCGGCGATCTTCGAATATGGTCTTGATATTGTTTCCCGCCGGATAGCGATCAATCTTCTTGGTCCGAAGGTCGTACCGATAGATTTCTCCTATGCCTCCTATCCAGGCCGTTTGGTCTTTCAGGTATGGAAACCGCCAGAGGACCGCGCTTCCGAAGGCATCCGGTGGGCTCGGCGTGGCCTCCCACTGACCGGGCCGGCCCGCTAAAGTGACCAGACCCGTATACTGCGTAGCAAGGGTTATCTGCCCGTTGTCGTTGCCCTTGATGCCAATTACTTCGGGGCTGGGTAGCAGGCCGTTGTCTCCCCGGCCCCGGGGGGAGATCCGATGAAACCGTTGTTCGTAGGGATCCTGCTTCACCAGGCCCTGGTAGGCTCCCCACACCGTTCCCTTTCCATCTTTCAGGTAAATGTGGATGTCGCCGAATATGCGTTCCCCGCGGTAGTAAATGGGAACCTCGCGGAGTGTGCTATCCGCGGGTACCCATTCGAATACCCCGTCGAAATAGGACCGGACAAGAAGCGTTTCCCCCACCGTGCTGATACCAGCGTGTTGTCCGCTGCGCAATTTCTGTATCGTCCCCGACCTGGTATCGGCCAGAAAGACACCATTCTTGGCGGCCAGCAGCAGTAAACCGGGGCTGGCTTCCGCAATGTCCTTTATTTCCCCCAAGTCCAGGTTCGAGAAATAATGATTCCACTTACCCTGTTGATAGTGGCTGATCCCCTGATTAGTATAACCTATCCACAGCCCCCCTCCGGTGGCCGGGTGGATCGCCGAAACGGAAGACTCCCGTAATCCCCGCGCAGTCGTGATTAGTGGAACGAACGTATTGCTTCCCGGACGCCGGTAGCTGAGCCCGTTGTAAGCGGCTACCCAGAATAGACCTTCCTCGTCTTCGGCCATGCTGGTGATCAGGGTCCCGGGAGACCCGTTGCGTTCGTAACCGTCGAGATAGTTTTCGAAGCAATCACAGCCAGGAACGTAGCGGTTTAGACCGTGGTAGGTTCCCACCCAAAGACTTCCTTCCCGGTCCTCGTACAGTTTACTGACGTAATTATCGGTGATGCCGGTAGCATCGTCTGCCCGGTAGCGGTAGGTGTGGAACCGATAGCCATCGTATCGATTCAATCCATCGATGGTCGCGATCCAGAGAAATCCGCGCTTATCCTGTACGATATCGCGGCTGGCATTTTCTGACAGGCGGTTCTCGGAGCGCGCCGGTTGTAAGTGAAAACTCAGTTGCGCCGGAAGCTCGCCGGTTGCCAGCAGAGCGATCAGAATAAGCGCTAGCGGTAAGACTGCAATGGAGTTTTGATTCAGCGAGGTAGGCTGTGCCGGCATGATCGGGAAATAGGGTGTCTTCGGCATTCCGCCGACCGTGGTAAAATAAGGATTGCTGCGCAGCCGGTGGGACCTATCCCCGATATCGGTGACCATTTACCCATAGATCGGCGGTACTCAGCCGGCCTCGCGGTTGCACACGGATGGGAATACCCTCCGGTCCCGAAACTTCCACCCACAAAGACGCTCCCCGTAGCTCCCACCGCACGCGAACCGGCCCGGCCGGATGGGGCACCGTCCCCTCCGCCCAGTCTATGGTCTCCGCTTGCGGTTCGACCAGGATCGTATCCATCGGTACCGCGTTCGGCCAGCCTAATTTAACCCCAAGCGTGTAGGCTGACAGTAGATAGGTCGGACTACCGCTCCAGGCATGGCTAAGTGTCCCCAGGGCCACATCGTCAAAGTTTTCCCACGCCGTATCGTTGCGCTTGTAAATCATCGGCCCCCACTGCTGGCGGATGAACGACTCTACACTACCTGTGCGTCCGGATTCCAGCAAGGCCGATAGGACGTAGAAACTTCCGTAGGGGGTGACCAGCTTCTCCCGGGGTTCCGCGCCTATGTCGGCTAATTGGCCGGCCACGTGATCAAGCACCACGTCGGCATCCGCCGGGTCGACCAATCCCGCCAGGTAGGGCCAGATGGAACTTATCGGATAGGAGTTGTCGATGCGCTGTCCATCTTTGATGCCGTCGGTAAATAATCCGCTTTCCGGCAGGATAAGCTGGCTCTGGATGGCCCGGGCCAGGGTCTGACCGGCCTCTGCGTAGAAAAAGGCATCTTCTTGAGAGCCAATGAGTTCGGCGAAACGCTGAAAATTGCACAAGCTGCGGTAAAGAATAGCTTGGTATGCCGTGTTAGTGACTTCCTGCTTCTCCAGTTTTGTCCATTCGATGAATACCCGCTCATTGGGAACCAGGCCGGTAGAGTCCCGTCGGTCCAGACAATCCCTGAGCAGATAATCATAGGCGGGATAGACTTCGCGCAGGAAGGCCGTGTCGCCCGTCCGCTGGAAATACCAGTTCACGGCCTCCAGCGTAAGCAACGGATAATCTTCCAGCAGAGAAATTTCGTCCGGATGCTTGGGTGTATTGGGCCGCAAAATATCCTGGTACATATCCTGAAACAGATCCAGCGAACGACGTACCAGCCGCAGGTCCGTATCGTTGGTAAGCGTTATGCCCATTTGGGGGAGCATATCGCCGGCATATAGGCCTCTTTCCCGGAAGGGCGTGTCGGTGTAACTATCTTCGGCACACACGCGCAGCGAGCGCCAACCCAGCTTCCATATATCGTTTAAAAGGGGATCCGCACAGGTAAACGACCCGAGCTCCTCGAAAGGATAGACCTGATTGATCACCTCGATTTCTTCCAGTTCAACCGGCTCCCGGTTTCCGTGAATGTGCACCTGCACCTGGCGTAAACCGTAGGGCCTTAAGGTCTCAAACCGCCCCCTGCCCCCGGCGGCAACGTGACGAACAGCCATATAGAGCCCCTGGCGCTTCATGAGGAAAGGCCATCCGTCAGGGAGGGTATCCTCCGTCACCGTGATATCGAAGACGGTACCCGCCGGTGCATCGTATTCCAGGACGATTCTGGCCAGGCGTTTGTGCCGGAAATCAAAAGCCAGGGCTGTGCCAGCTCCGGCCGGAATCGTGATACCCCCGGCATAGATATTCGGTTCATCCGCCCCCTTAATTACGGGTTGCCAGGCCATTACCAGTGCCGGGTTGGCATTCAGACCGTTTTCTGAACAGAGGATCAGCGAGTCTCCACCCTTTTCCTCAACCTGACGGTGTAGGGCGAAGAAGGCGTCATCCCCCAAAGTTTTGTTCGGGCTCATTTCCAATTCCAGACTGTCCGGTACGAGGAAATGGATCGGAACCGCGCCAAAGGCTTCCCCCAGTTCGGCTTCCAACAGGTTCCATCCCTGGGCAAGAGATAAGTTGATGGTGCGTTGCTGCTTTTGTGTGTTGGATAGGGAACTCGCTAGGGTAGCTGCCTCCCCGTTTAGGCGGTACCTGCCCGGGGAGACTTGCAAGTTGGCCTGCTGTGCAATCGGGCTGTGTATGTAGGTAAAACCGGAGACGTCCGCCGGGGAGCGGTAGCCGTTCCAACTTTGGTCCGGAGCGACCACCTGCCCGGAATACAGTGTCTGGGTAGGATCGAACTCGGCCCGCCCTAATATTTTCCAGGGTCGAAAGCAATCCTGCGTGAGCAAGGGAATGGGACGTGGCCTTAGCGCTCCCCATCCGGAGGAGGGAATGATCTGCGGACGGTGCCAGCCAGCAGGCGTGGAAGCTACCGTCATCCAGTCCGCGTAGTCGCTTTCCTGCCTCGCGTCGTACACTTCCATCGGCCCGAGGGCAAAGGTTGACTTGGCACTTTCGGGCGAGTACCCTTCCGCGCGGTGAGCGTACCAGTTGTCGCCGGTAGTCGACAGGTCAATAACCCGACCGGCGGTATCCTTTATACTGCCCCAGGCAATGAATCCGGGCCGGTGGCGACGTAATTGAAAGGTGGCCGCCCCGTTACTCAATACTTTTACCCCGATAACATTACTCCCTTCCTGTAGGTACGGACGGAGATCGTAGGTATCGTAGCAGGGACGATCGGGGTAAAACCGCGCAGGTCCAAAGTTGATCGTCGTGCCGTTGACCGAAAGTAGGTAACGACTGTCCGCAAAGAGGTGCAGGTCAGCACGGAGGGGATTTTCCGCGACGGAAACCTTTATGCGAAAGTAGGCCACCTGAAAAACCTCCGCCGTGTCAGTGTCCGTCCAAACGTAGCGCGCCCCGTACCTATCGGGCTCCCCTCCCTGGGCGGAAACCCATCCGCACAGTGCCGGGAGCGATAGAAGTAGGAAAACCAGCAGGCATTTCATGAGGGGGGGATTTGGCTGTATGGACCAAGATATACCACCGCTTTACCTCAACTGTGTCGGACTGTGTGACCTTCCAGCGCAAACGTCAGCCTAGTACGGCACAGTGGGCCCTAGTGGTGGGGTTACTTTAGGAACTATGGATTCCAGGATCAGGCTTTGCCGCCTACGCCGGTGTATAACCGGGCCGGCGCTTTTACTCTGTTGCCTCG
>JBASAV010000281.1:0-1850 GCA_049650785.1 Lewinella sp.
TCAGAAAACGACGTTCACGTTGAAGCCGAAGCTGCGGCTGCTGGGGGTGGCCATGTCCTCCACGCCGGGTACCAGGTTGCCGCCGCTGTAGCTGAAGACCTCCGGGTCGAAGTGGGGATTTTCCGTAAAGAGAAGCAGATTACGGCCGATGAGGCTCAGCCGGATGCGCTGGGCGCCGATGCCGTCTACCCAGGCGCTCGGCAGGTTGAAGCCGATGCGCGCCTCGCGGAGCTTCAGGAAGGTGGCGTCGTACATGCCCACCGCCTCATTGTCGCGGTTGAAGTGGCTCCAGTAGAAATCGCGGGCGCTCAGGGCGGTGGTGTTGGGTACGTAGCGGCCGTCGCCGGTGGCTACCACCCCGGCGCGATCGAGTTCGCTGACGCCGGTGACCCGGGTGGTGCCGCCGATGAAGTCGGTGGATTCCCGGTCGTACTCCGCGGTCTCGGCCATCATGCCGGAGGTGCCGCCGATCAGTAGCGTCCGGCTCAGGACCACGCCGCCCTGCTGCCAGTCCCATAGGAAGCCGAAGTCGAAATTGCCGACGCGGAAGCTGTTGTTAAGTCCGAGCTGGAAGTCGGGGTTGTAGTTGCCCAGGCGCCGCAGGTTGGGATCGCGGACCGGGAAGCCGTTCTCGTCGTACAGGTGGGCGTAGCCGTCCTCGATGTCGTCCACGTCGTCCACGACGACCTGCTTGTTCGTTTCCGGGTCGACCAGCACGAAGCCGGTGCCGTACACGTCGCCCATGCGCTCGCCGGGTTTCGCCAGTACCTGCAGGTAGTTGGAGCTGATCTGGTAGGAGTTGATGCCGGGGGCCAGTTCGTTGACGGTGGAGCGGGCCCGGGTGAAGTTGAGGTTCATGGTCCAGCCGAAGCGCTCCTTGCGGATGGGTTCGCCGGTCAGCAGCAGCTCCACGCCGTTGCTCTCGATCTCTCCGGCGTTGAGGAAGCGGGCGCCGTAGCCGCTCGACTGGCTCACGGGCACCTGCAGGATCTGGTCGCGAGAGACGTTGTTGTACCAGGTCAGGTCGAGCCCCAGGCGGCCGCGGAGGAAGCGGAGGTCGGCACCGAACTCCAGCGTATTCAGCCGCTCGGGCTTCAGGTCGGAGTTGGCCAGGAGGTTATCCTCGGTGCCCAGCAGCTGACCGCCGTAGGTATTGCCGGCAAACTGGAAGTAGCCCAGCAGGCGGTAGGGGTCGGTATCGTTACCCACCTGTCCGTAACCCGCCCGCAGTTTGGCGAAGCTGACGGCGGCGGGGAAGTCGATCACCTCGCTCAGCACGGCCGACAGCGAAGCGGAAGGGTAGAAGTAGCTGTTGTTGGCGCTCGGCAGGGTGCTGGACCAGTCGTTGCGGGCCGCCAGGTCGAGGTAGAGGAAGTCGCGGTAGCCGATGTTCGCCGTAGCGTAGAGGCTGTTGATGCGCCGCTGGCTGTTGTACTGGTTGTTGACCAGCGGGATGGCGGCGTTGTTGAAGCTGTATACCCCGGGCACGGCCAACTCGTTGGCGGCGGTGCGGCGGAAGCGACGGTCCTGCGTCATCTGATTGCCCCCCGCGCTCACCGAAAGATTGAAGGAACCGCCAATCCGCGGCGCGTAGGTGAGCAGAAAGTCCGCGTTGCGCTCCTGGAAGTAAATGTTATCCTCCCGGTACTGCCCGCGGGGGAAGCGTTGGGTCGACCAGGCGCGGCGGCCGGTCCGCAATTCGTCGTAGGTGTCCAGGCCGTAGCGCACCATCAGCTGCAGGTCGTCGGTGAAGTCGTAGGTGGCGTTGACGTTGCCGAACAGCCGGTTCTTGTCGAAGGCATTCGTGTTCTCGTACATGGTGAAGTACGGATTGTCGTGCCAGTTGTAGT
>JBASAV010000282.1:0-3702 GCA_049650785.1 Lewinella sp.
GGATGTACCGGCGCTCCACGAGGCTGGAGATCTCGTTGCCCTCCAGGTCGGGGGCGAAAGTACCTACGGAACGGTGTTCGACCAGGTCTTCCTCCCAGGTTTGCTTCATGTAGACGGCGTTGAAGCTGACGGCGGAGGAGAGACGGTGGGAGAAGCTGGTCGTCCAGATGAACTGGTTCTCATTGAGGAAATCGTTCGATTCTCCGAGATTTTCGCTGATCGGCGTGCTGGTTAGGTCCACTTCACCTGCGTTACCGCCATACACCGGCTGTCCGCGGTCCAGATAGCCCCGCATGTCGTTCAGGATCAGTTCCGTGTTGATGAAGGTCTTGTCGTTAGGTACGTAACTCAGGGAGGGTGACAATTGCAGGGAGGTGTTGTCGATCAAGTCCCGGTAAGAGCGATTTTCCTGGTAGGCGGCATTGACCCGGTAGAGTAGTGTTTTATCCTCGTTAAGCGGACCGGTAAAGTCCAGGGTGCCGCGCAGGGTGCTGAAGCTTCCGGCGGATAGGCTAATTTCCTTTCGCTCAATGTCGAGGGGTTTTTTGGTGACAATATTGACCGTCCCGCCCGGGTCGGCACTGGCGAAGGTGACCGTGGCGGGCCCCTTAAGCACTTCTATCCGTTCGACGTTGGCCGTGAGGGGCTGGAGGAAATAGTAGGACCGGGTGCGCAGGCCATTGATGACCTGACCGTCCTCGTTGGCCGTGATGCCGCGTATAGCAAAGTGATTGTAAAGACCCGTGGGGGCCACGCTGCTGACCGTTTTGACGGCGTCCTGCAGGGCGAAGGCCTGGCGGTCGTCGATCAGCTCCTTGGTCACGGAGGTCAGCGACTGGGGAAGGTCCTCGTTGAGGATGGCCGTTTTGGTAGCGGAGAAACTGTAGAGGCTCTGGTAATCACGGCGGGCCCGGCCGACGACCTCCACCTGTTGCAGCTGTACTTCGTCTACCTCAACCGTGATGGAGAGAGGCTGTGGTACGGTTGTGGGGTTGACGTTTCGGGGGCCGGATTTAAGGCCGGTGGAGCGAACGTTGAGCCGGTAGTCCTGATCGCTCAGGTCAGAAAACATAAAATACCCGTCAGCGTCGGTCAGGGTATTTAGTTCGCCGTCGGGGCTTCGGAGGTTGACCACCGCTCCCACCACCGGGTCGCCCCCGGGTTCGCGGACGGTCCCTTCCAGGGTAAGCTGCCCGAAACCTAGGGTGGACATAATCAGGCAGGTAAATAGCAAGAGTAGTCTGCTTGGCATGCGAGGGTAAAATCAGAAAGTGAGTGGTGGAAGAGCTGAGGCTAGTCGACGATATCCGCCTCGGTGCGGACCGTTTCGAGGTAGAGCTGCTCGAGCTCGTTGAGCTTAATACCATCGGTCGAGAGGGTATGCCGGAGAATACCGGAGCGCATGATGCCGATGTGGGTACCGGTTTCCTTGGCCCGGAAGAGATCGTGGGTGGCCATAAGCACGGCGACCTTATTCTCGCGCATGTCTCCGATCAGGCGGGCGAAATCATTACTCGCCTGGGGATCCAGACCCGAGGTCGGCTCGTCGAGCAGCAGATTGTCCGCCCGTTTGGCCTTAGCTATGGCGATGCCGACCTTCTGCCGCATGCCTTTGGAATAGCCGTTTATCCGGCGGTGAATAGCGTCGGTTTGAAGGCCTACGCTCCGCAACAAATCGGTACCCGAACCATCGTCGAGGGGCACATCCGCCAGGCCGGCGAAGAAACGCAGGTTTTCCAGCCCCGTTAGATTGGGATACAGATTGAGATTTTCGGGGATGTAGGCCAGGTGCTTCTTCGTTTCCGCCGGGCGGGCGCCGACATCGATGCCGTTTATTTCTACCACACCAGCCGTCGGTTGAATGAAGCCCATGAACAAGTTGATGGTGGTGGTTTTACCGGCCCCGTTTGCCCCCAGCAGGCAGAATACCTCTCCTGGTTTGACTTCAAGCTGGAGGGAGTTTAGTGCCACGTGCGTGCCGTACTGCTTGGTTAAATTCTGGGCGGTGAGCATAGGGGTTCCTGTTTTATAATGCGACTGAGTTGCAAATAACCGCCATTGTTTCTAGACCACCAAAGAATTCGGGGTATTTAATGCAACTTAGTTGCATTAATCTCTTAGTCGATCGTGTCGTGCCCGGTAAGCGTCGCTGAGAGGTAGGATGACCCGATCACCGCTGCCGAAGGGTGGCACCACCACCGATCCCCCTGAACGATGTACTTTTAGGAGCCAACCAGTTAGACCAAGAGCAACTGAATGAAAAATCGATCAGCCTTATTACTAAAGGAGCACGGGTTACGGGTCACGAGCTTTCGGGATAAAGTGCTACAGCTATTTTTGGAAGCCGGTTCGACCGCTTTATCCAATTCCGATATCGAGCAGCATTTTGAAAAAGTTGATCGCATCACGCTCTACCGAACCCTACGCACATTCGAGAAAAAAGGATTCATCCACCAGGTGATCGACAATAGCAATACACCGAAGTTTGCTTCCTGCTCCGACTACTGTACCGAGCAACACCACCACGACGATCACGCGCATTTTCACTGCGTCGAGTGCGAAAAGACCGTTTGCTTCGAAGATACCTCGCTTCCGACGGTGAAGATACCCTCCGGGTTTATGGTAAATAAGAAGCACATGGTGCTATCGGGAACCTGTGATGTTTGCAGTAAATAGGCGGAAAATTACCCTAAAGCATCTCCTCAGTATGACCTCCGGTGTTGAGGAAGACGAGAACGCGATGTACCCGACCGACGACTGTATCAAGTTCTACCTGGATCAACCCCTCGTGGCCGATCCGGGAGAAACATTTTCCTAAGCTACCAGCGACTACCTGCTTACCCGCCGCCTAAACTAGGCTGGAAGCTTCGCAGACCAAAAATGTACTATTTTCCATGCCGTTCGAAAAGAGATTGACTCCCGAACGTGGGTAGTACATCCTGCTCGTTTAGCAACTGCACAATCTGTGAATCAATATGAAAAACACGATCTTCTGCTGCCTTGTCCTCCTGACAACCATGGCTTGCACCACCTCCAAATCCGCTGACACCCAGGACGGATGGGTCTCCCTGTTCGACGGCGAATCACTGGCCGGATGGCAAGCCGGCGAAAATCCCGCCACCTTTTCCATAGATGACGGTAGCATCGTGGCTAACGGACCGCGCGCGCACCTCTTCTACGTGGGGAACGTGATGGATCATGATTTTGAAAACTTCGAGTTCAAAGCCCAGGTCATGACCACGCCTGGTTCCAACTCGGGCATCTTTATTCATACCGCCTACCAGGAAGAGGGCTGGCCGTCGAAAGGGTACGAAGTCCAGGTAAACAACTCGCAATCGGACTGGCGCCGCACGGGCAGCGTCTACTCCTACGATGACGTACGGGAAGTACACGTGCCGGACAACGAATGGTATACCCAGCACATCATCGTGCGCGGAAATACGATCACGGTGAAGCTAAATGATGAAACCGTCGTGGAGTACGAAGAGCCCGAAGATCCGGAGCGTTCGGAGGGTGGGAAGGATCAGGTACTCTCCAGCGGAACGTTTGCCCTGCAGGGGCACGACCCGGACAGCAAGGTCTACTTCAAGGATATTATGGTCAAACCGCTGCCTGAGTGAATGAACGGTCGCATCGCGATCACTTAGCGGTAAAATTAACGCTTCGAATCATCCGCGGGAAAAGGCTGAAGAAGAGGCCCCT
>JBASAV010000283.1:0-2287 GCA_049650785.1 Lewinella sp.
GATTAAGCCCGCGCTAAATTGAATGGAAGCTTGGGGGTCAGTGTGTTAACTCTTACCCGCTTGTCCGTACCTGCCGGTCCGCCGAGCTACCCCGCTGGTCCGCCGAGCTACACTTAACCAGTGCCCGCTACTCCTGTAAATCTGCCCGCTCGTCGGCCCAGCACCTGGAAGATCTCCCCTTCTACCCGTCGGCCGACCAGCGTAGCTGTGCGGACGACTGATGCTTACCCCTAAATGACCCGTCGGCCGACCAGCGTAGCTGTGCGGACGACTGACGCCTACTCCATCAACTCATCATCCACCCAGTCGCCCTGGGCGACCACCTCCCCGTCGGCATCGTAGAAAATACCCGGTCCGTTGCGCAGGTCGTCCTCCCATTCGCCTACGAAGACTTCGCCGCCGGGAAAATGATACGTCCCCTCACCACTGCGCTCGTCGTTCTCGTACTCACCTTCGTAGTAGGCACCGTCCGGCCAGTGGAACTCGCCGAAGCCGTGCTTTTCGTTATGACGCCATTCGCCCTGGTACCGGCTGCCGCTGCTGAGCAGGGCGACGCCGCGCCCGGTCGCCTGTCCGTCGCGAACGTCACCGACGTAATACACGGCATTGCCCTCGTGGCTGTCGAAGGTGAGGTAGTTGCCACCACTGGTGCGGCGAAGCTGGCCCTGCAGGTTCCGGATCTGCAACTCGGCCTTTTGCAAGGCGAAAGTGAGGGAATCATACTGCTCGGGCCGGGAATCTTCGATGTCCATGGAGCGGATGCGCTCCGGCACGGGATCCCGGTCGATGGGTTGAGAAACCGTGAGCACCCCCCGGGAGGCCCGTATCTGTAGGGAATCCATGGCATCCTGCACGCGCAGCAGCCGCCGGGCGTGGTCGACGCGCATCGGTAGGTTCGCGAGTTGTCGGCTGAGGCTGTCGTCCTCCGCCAGCAGCTGGTAAGCCTGGAGGGCTTCTCCATAGTCGCCAAGGTGGAACAGCGAGTCGGCGGATAGCAACTGGCCCTGGCCGGCCAGTCGGGTCGACTGGCTATCCAGCCGCGCCATAACCCGTTGCCGCTCGGGGTCGATCTGGTTATGGCTGTAGAGAACGTAGGCCAGCACCGCTCCGGTGAGGAGGAGCAACAGACCTAGGATACGTTTTGAGGTAAGCATGGGAGATGGTTTTCACCGGCGGCGGCGGTTAGCCTATTCCGTGAGGTGGATCATCGGTAGTTTATTCTTCACCTTCCGGAAATCGGGAGAGAAGTACATATGCAGACGCCAGGTCCATTTCTGCTTGTAGTAGGCGCCGTCGGTGAGGTCCTGGCCCATGGAGTACATGAGGCCGGTAGCGACGGTGAGGCGGGGATTCACTATGTAGCCGAAGGAGGTGTGCAGGCGCAGATCTTCGAGCGGACTGTCCACCACCGCCTTGCCACTCTGCATGATGAGCTCGGCTTCGGGTCCCACGTAGAAGGCACCGGGTGAAAGCTTATGCTTGTTGAGCGGGATCTTCATGGAGATCATGTAGCGCCACCGATTCCGGTAGATGAACTCGTCGCCGAGGGTATATCCCTTCGTCCAGCGGTGCTCGATCCGGATCCGGTGGTACAGCATCAGCCGCGCCAGGTGCTGCGCAAAGAGGTACTCATGCCAGATACGGTATTCTGGTACAGTCCGGCGTTCGCCCTCCGCCACTCCGTCTTGGTTGAAGTTGACACGCAGCACGCCGCCGAGACTTGCCCGGAAGTATTTCGAATAGAGGTAGCTGATGGCGTGTCGGTTGTATATCTGACCAACCTGTCCCACCAGGGGTGTGCTGGCTGATTCCTGGAAGCGAAAGTGCGTCTGCGCCACCCAGAAAAAGCGATCGGAGAGCCGAATATTCCCGTAGGTGTTGAGCCAGAAGGCCGTCAGCGGCTCCTTGAACTCCGACACCTTTGGCGCTTCGGTTTTCTGGGCCCGAACCGTCAGGCAGCCGAGGACCAGCAGCAGTATGGCGAGGGTACGTATCAGTACGGTCATAGCCAGTAGTTTATTGGGGTTCGGTAGCGGTGAGCAGGTCGAGGATCCGCCCGGGGGTATCTATCCTGCGCAGGCGGCTTTCCAGTTCGTCGGTTTCTTCCATTCGTAGTTCCAGCATACGCAGGTGAAGGGACTCCAGGCCGGCACTCAGCGTAGCCGCGTTCTCACACGACAACTGCGTGCGTACCCGATTCAGGTAGTAGGGGATGAGGCGTTCGTCGTACGCCCGGTAGAGTCGCTTCTTGACGAGCTCCTCCATGACGGTGGCCGTGAAGTTGTTC
>JBASAV010000284.1:0-5549 GCA_049650785.1 Lewinella sp.
GTAGCAATTCCGTGTAGACCGCGGCGTACGGGTGGGCCGCGTCAAGCACCTGAGCCGGGCCGAAAACCGGAGACGATCCGATGATCGCGAAGGATACTAAGCGCGGTATACCGAGGAAACAGACGGCCGCAATGCCGATCAGCCACCGCGTGGGTAAGCGCTGCACCAGTAAGAGCAGGGGGACCAGCGAGGCGTACACCAGTAGGATGTCACCACGGTAAAATACCTGGTGGGCAATGCCGAAACCCGCCAGGATCGCCGCCCGCCAGAGGAAGCGGCCCCGAAAGCCCGGATCGTCTCCCGCGGAGCGCTGCATCAGGACGAAACTTAAGCCAAACAGGATGGAAAAGAGGGCGAAGAACTTGCCGAAGGACGCCCAGAGTAGGCCACGGCCGACGAGGTCTATTATGCCGCGGTCAGATGCTTCCGCCGCCCCGGGAGCCAGCAGGCCGCCGGCGAAGCGTTCGAGGAAGTGCACCATACCTACGCCCGCTAAGGCAAAGCCGCGCAGGGCGTCGACAACGTTAATCCGGCTACGGGGTATGGGTGTGGTGGGACGGCGATTCATAAGCAACGCCACTGCAATTCCTAATCGAAAGACTTGGTTCAGCAGTCCGGGGCAACTTCGCTTCCTAACAAGTGCATTCCGAGGATTTACGGGTATGAACCATTGAGTAGAACCCGGACATCCTAGCAGGTAGCTAACAATTTTGAGGGTACGAAAGGTGATCGCGTCGGGGAATAGCGGTGCGATAGACTTACCGGATTATTTCTGGAATTGGCCACAACATGAACCGGTAACCAATAAAATTCGGGACAAAATTTGCGCAGCCAAATAGCTGCACGTACATTAGCAGTCAAATAGCTGCATAATGGATTTACGACGGGATGTCTTTCAGGCCATAGCCGATCCCACCCGGCGTGCGATCCTGATGTTGGTGGCCGCGCACGCCCTCACGCCTACGGCTATCGCGGAACATTTTGACTCCTCACGACAGACCATATCCCGCCACATCCGCATTCTGGCGGAGTGCGAACTGCTGAAGCAGGAGCAACAGGGACGGGAGATATATTACCAGCTCAATCCCGGAGAAATGAAGCAGGTGGCCGACTTTATCGAACCCTTCCGCAAACTCTGGGATGACCGCTTCAACAGGCTGGAAGACCTGATGAAACAGCCCGATCAACGTTCGTAGCGCATGAAAACCAAAACCCAGGTACACGCCGATGACGGCCGGCCCGATCTTCTCATAACGCGAGACTTTGATCTGCCCGTCGAGCGCCTATTCCTGGCCTACGAAATGCCCCAACTCGTAGCCCAATGGATGGGTACCGAGGTCATCAAACTGGAAAACCGCCGCCACGGCGGCTGGCAATTCGAAACGCGGAATGCGGAGGGAGCAACGGTCTTCGCCGCCCACGGCTGCATCCATGAGTTCACGCGTCCCGAGCGGATCGTTCGGACCTTCGAGATGACCAGCGCGGGCTTTCCTCCCCAGCTGGAATTCCTCGAATTCGAGGCCATCAGTGATAGCAGCAGCCGTCTGCGGATGCAGATTGTCTTTCGCTCGGTACAAGCCCGGGATCGCCAGTTGCAACTCCCCTTCGCTTACGGACTGAATATGGCCCACGATCGCTTGGAATCGGTACTTAGTGAGCTGGCATGAAAAGGCGGAACAGGATCATTTACTGGATAGCTACCGGATGGTTGGCCCTCGGTATGGCATCGACGGGTTTCGTACAATTGCTTCAATCGGACACGGAGGTCAAACTCGTAAGCCAACTCGGATACCCGGCCTATTTCCTCACCGTCTTAGGGGTATGGAAACTATTCGGCGTGGTCGCTATCCTGATCCCTGCCTATCCCCTGCTGAAGGAATGGGCCTACGCCGGTTTCTTCTTCGTTATGTCGGGGGCCATTTCGTCCCACCTCATTGCCGGCTCCGCTACCGATATCTTTCCGGCCTTGCTGCTATTGGTACTAACCGTAATTTCCTGGTACATGCGTCCGCCTGACCGAAACCTAAAAATCACCAACCTGCAGCCCGTATGATCAACTATCCAGACGTCGATGCTTTTCTCGCCAACGCTAACCAATGGCAGGCGGAAATGGCCTTGCTGCGGCAGATCCTCCTCGACACCGACCTCACGGAAACCATCAAATGGGGCAAACCGACTTACACCTATGCGGACGGAAACATTGCCATCATCCAGCCCTTCAAGGAATCGGTGGCGTTGATGTTTTTCAAGGGCATTCTGCTGAATGATCCGCAGGAGATGCTGGAACCCCCGGGTCCGAATGCCCACGCTGCGCGGCGTATCGGCTTCTCGAATGTAGAAGAAATTCGCGACCGGGAGTTCGCGCTAAGAACATGGATAACCGAGGCAAAAGCGATTGAAAAATCGGGGACGGAAGTACCGGAACCCACCGCCTCCAAAACCGAATACGTATCCGAACTCAGCGACCTGCTCGCCACGGACCAGGAGTTCCGAACGGCCTTCGAATCGCTGACTCCCGGCAGGCGCCGGGCCTACAATCTTCACTTCTCGAGCGCTAAGCAATCCCAAACCCGCGTAGCGCGGATTGCGAAGTGTACCCCCCGGATATTGGCGGGGAAGGGGTTGCGCGACCGGTGATGTCCCGATGACCTAAGCGCTTTGGGAAACGTTATACCTCCGACCCATCTCCGGCCTATGATTAATCAACGGCGACTGTTTACCTTATTCCTGCTGCTGTCCGGCCTCCCCGCCGTGGGCCAGCAGGCCCCCTACGAAAACCTGGTCTTCGAGGGCGCGGGCATGCGGGGCATCGCCTATTCCGGTGTGCTGAAGGAAATGGAGCAGCAGGACATCCTCGACGATATCGAGCGGGTAGGCGGAACCTCCGCCGGGGCCATTACCGCACTGATGGTATCCCGGGGCTACAATTCGGAAGAGATATTCACCATCATCTCGGAAACGCGATTCCAACAATTCAACGATGGTCGATTTCTCTTCGTGGGCGGAATCGCCCGCCTGAACAAGCGCTACGGCTGGTACCGGGGCCAACGTTTTAGTAGGTGGATCTCGCAAATCATCGCGGATAAGACCGGTGACCCGGAAATCACTTTCGCGGACTTGCGGGCTGCCGGCTTCAAGGATCTGCACGTGACCGGCGCCAGTCTGACCCGGCAGCAGCTACTGGTTTTCTCGGCCGAAACATACCCTAATATGAAAGTGCGGGATGCCCTGCGCGCATCCATGTCGATACCACTATACTTCGAAGCGCTACACATCGACAGCGTCGGTGCCGTCTACCGGGAGCAGAACGAGGCAGGCAGCCTGGACCTGATCGTAGACGGCGGCATCACGGGCAACTACCCCATCTTTCTTTTTGATTCCATCGCCTATGATTCCCTGGGGCAGGGCGTACGCATCGCTAATCCCCACACGATCGGTGTACGCATTGACTCCGACGCGCAGATCGAGCGGGATTCGGCGGATCACGAACTGGCGCCCATTCCCATCGACGGGCTGAAGGACTACATGCAGGCCTTCTACGTTATGGTGTTCGAAAGCCTGAACCGGGCTCCGCTGATCGAGGAGGATTGGGAGCGGAGCATCTCGGTATCGGCGCGCGGTATCAGTCCGCGAATCAAGAAAATGTCGCGGGAGCAGCTCGATACCCTCATCCAAAGTGGCGAGGAGAGTACATCGCGCTTCCTCGCGGCGGCCCGCTAATCTCGCCCGTGGAAGCATCCGAGAACAATCGCCTCTCCCGGCTGACCGCCATCCTGACCCAGCTGCAGACCCGACGACTGATTACGGCTCCGGAACTCGCCGCGAAGTACGGCGTAAGCGTGCGGACCATCTACCGGGATATCCGGTCGCTGGAGCGCTCCGGCATACCCATCGCGACTGAAGAAGGTAAAGGGTACGCCCTGATGGAACACTACCGCTTGCCGCCGGTCGCCTTCACCGAGGAGGAGGCCAACGCCCTCGTACTGGCCGAGCAACTCGTGCTCAAGACATCGGATGCCTCCTTCATACAAGCCTACGCCGCTGCGGTCGAGAAAATCAAGGCGGTGCTACGCCACGACACTAAGGACAAGGCCAATCTCCTCCACCAGCGGACCACCTTCGACCGCAACGTGCAGCAGCAGCGGAGCAGCAACAACCTCTCCGCCCTGCAGGACGCCCTGACCAATTACCGCCCCGTGCGGATCACCTATACGAACGAGTCCGGCGGGCAGAGCGAGCGGGTGATCGAACCCTTTGCCCTACTGAGTACGGAAAACTGGCTCTTAATTGCCTGGTGCCGGCTGCGACGGGGATTTCGCTACTTCCGGTTGGACCGGATTGGCGGGCTGAACGTTCTGTCGGACACCTTCAGCCCCCACGGTATGACGCTCCAGCAATTCTTCGACCGCTACCATCCCGAAAAAAATTAGGATGCCAAATTAACCCCTGACATAGGGCTGTCACTCCGCGCCGAGATCTTTGGACTAATCAATCCAGACAGCCTTATGCTTACTTTCTTTTCTTCCCTTTCCTGGCTCGCGGTAGCCGCCGCCTTCGCCGTTTACTTCGTCCTTGGTGGCCTCTGGTTTACGCTCTTCTTCAAGCGACCCTACGCCTATTCCCTGGGAAAAGACGCGGCGGGTCTGCAAAACACAGCACCCATCTTCATCGTTGGGCCGGCCGTCTGCTCACTGATCATCACCCTGACTACCGCCCTGCTAATCCACGCACTTGACATTACGACCATTGGAGCCGCCGTAAGTTTTGCGCTAGTTGTCGGCACGGGCTACCTCGTAGCCAATACCGTCAACATCGCCATTAATCCCAATATGCCCCGGCCACTGCTGTACGGTGCCATCAGCGGGGCATTTCACCTGACGGGGATACTACTGGTCAGCATCATTTTAGTAGCCATGGGTTAAGCCATCCGGGTACCGCTTACTCGGATACTTTGACGGGTAAGCGGTATACCGGCTTGCGGGCGACGGCCGGACTTAATTAGCGGTGTATATTGTAGCAACACATATGCGTAGGTACACTCAACTATGACAACCACCCTGGAGCGAATTATGGACACCCCACTGGGCCAGCTACGCATCGTAGCGACCGGTAGGGGCGTGTGCAAGATCTCCTTCGTGAAGGATGCGTTTCAGTCACCAGGGTGTCGGGAAACGATCGATAGCGTACACGGACCCGAAGAGGGGGAGCGTATTCTGGACCTGGCCGTTGAGCAGCTGACGGAATACTTCGCCGGCAAACGGACGGTATTCACGGTGCCCCTCGATGTTTCCGGTACCGGGTTTCAGCGCGCCGTTTGGCAGCAGCTGGGTAGCATACAGTTCGGACAGACGGTAGCCTACGGCGATCTGGCCCTCGCCCTGGGTAATCCGGCCGCCTACCAGGCGGTGGGCGCTGCCAACGGCCGAAATCCGGTAGCCATCATCGTCCCCTGCCACCGGGTGGTGGCGCGGGATGGGAAGTTGACGGGCTACGCCGGGGGGATCGAGCGGAAGAAGTGGTTACTGCGCCACGAAATGGCTACGTTGTTC
>JBASAV010000285.1:0-7855 GCA_049650785.1 Lewinella sp.
GATTAAGGCAACGTCACAGCTTAGTGTGTCTCGAAGCGGCAGCAAAACTACAGGTGAAATGATGAACGTGCAAACTATTAGCTGGCAAATTCAAAAAATCGCTTGTTTTAACAATAACAGTTGGTGCACGATTCGGGTAAATGTCAAGGTTCAGTGCGCTCCCTGCCGGAGGAGCATCGAATCGGCGTGTGTGTAAATAACCCTAAAGTGGAGTGACTTATTTTCTGAAGGAGATAAACTTTTTCCGTCGGATGGGTATGTTGCCGCTATTCAAATTGATTGCGGACCTCAAACCCTTCTCGTTTGAGAAGTTGGTCGCGGCGGAAGAGATCGATATCGGCGCGTACCATTTCGGAGCACATAGCCGCTAGGTCATATTTGTGAGTCCAACCCAGTTTCGTTTGTGCCTTGGTGGGGTCTCCCAGCAAGAGTTCTACTTCGGTAGGGCGGAAGTACCGGGGGTCCACGGATACTACCGTTGTACCAATGGCTAGGGGAAAGTCGTCGTTATGAATAGCGGCTACGACACCTACCTCATCGACTCCTTCGCCTTTGAACTCGAGATCGACGCCTACTTCCCGGAAGCTCATGCGTACGAAATCCCGCACGCGGGTGGTGACGCCAGTGGCCAGTACGAAGTCTTCCGGCTCATCCTGTTGCAAAATGCGCCACATGCCCTCTACGTAATCCCGGGCGTGGCCCCAATCACGTTGGGCATCCAGATTACCCAGGTACAGACTGTCTTGCAGACCGAGCGAAATTTTGGCCACCGCCCGGGTGATCTTGCGGGTGACAAAAGTTTCACCTCGCAACGGACTTTCGTGGTTGAAGAGGATGCCATTACAGGCAAACATATTGTAAGCCTCCCGGTAGTTTACCGTTATCCAGTACGCGTACATTTTCGCGACGGCATACGGGGAGCGGGGGTAAAAGGGCGTTGTTTCGGATTGGGGTACTTCCTGGACCAGGCCGTAAAGCTCGGAGGTTGATGCCTGGTAAAAGCGGGTCTTTTCCGTGAGTCCAAGCAGGCGGATAGCCTCCAGCAAGCGAAGGGTTCCTATACCATCGGCATCGGCGGCGTACTCCGGCATGTCAAAACTTACTTTGACGTGGCTCATCGCGGCCAGGTTGTAAATTTCGTCTGGCTGAACTTCCTGTACAATGCGCACCAGGTTGGTCGAATCGGTAAGATCGCCATAGTGAAGGATCAAGTTCCGGTCGGAGACGTGGGGATCCTGGTACAGATGATCGATGCGGTCGGTGTTAAACTGCGAGGCGCGGCGTTTGATGCCGTGAACTTCGTATCCCTTGCTGAGCAAAAGCTCGGTAAGGTAAGCTCCGTCCTGACCGGTGACTCCGGTAATAAGGGCAACTTTAGACATATGCGTGGTTCTTCTAGGGTAAAATCAATTTTCCGCTAATACGCGGTTAAATAGAGAAAGGTAATCGTCAATCAGTTCGTCTTCGTTGAACGCTTCCAGGCGGACCACGGCATTTCGCCGGTGTTCTTCCTGCAGCTGCTCGTCTTCAACCAGCCGCTGCATGGCATCGGCAAGCGCTTGACTGTCATGGTTAGGAAAGGTAAGTCCGGCATCGTCGACAATCTCGGATAGTGCGCCGTCCCGCGATACGATCACGTTCTTTCCGGCAGCCAATATTTCCGAGGCAGCACCGCCAAAGGGCTCTTCCCAAGTGGAAGGCAAAACCGCGATCTTACAGGCTTTCATCTGTTGGACCAGTTTATCTTTGGTAAGCATACCGGTGAAAGTGACAAACTCATTCTGGCCCGCTTCCCGAACCATATTTTCGAGTCGGGGCCGCTCTGGCCCATCCCCGATGATGCACAACCGGTATCGGTTGCCGGATCGCTCCTGCACGGTGGCAAAGGCGTCTACGAGCAAATTTACTCCCTTCTCGGTGACTAAGCGGCCTAAAAAGAAGAAATCGTAATCGTACTCACCCGTGGTGTTGTGACCTCCGACGAATTTGGAAATGGGAAACGGGTTGTGAATTCGCAACTGGTTTGGCAAGGGGTGCTGACGCATCATCCAATCCGAGATGGCTACGTTGACCGTTACAAAGCGCTTGGCGAAGGTCCGAAGTGCAGTGACCTTTGCTATTCCGCGGAGCGTATTTCCGAGTTTACCATGCTTCAAATGAAAGCGGAATGAGGGTATTGGACGTAACGGGGCTATTTTGCCATCGTACCATCCGGCACCGTCAATACAGGCTACCTGGTAGCCGGTGTGGCGCATGACGATCGGTTTGCCGGTCAGAAGCACGTGAGGCGCTGCGTATAGACTTGCCCCATTAGAGAAGATGATATCTGTCTTCCTTGCCAACTGATAGAACTCGGCAAAGGATGGTTGCCGCACAATGCGGTATGCTTCATCATCTTCCCCCTCATATGGTATTGGGGTAACTAATGTAACGTCGTGTCCCCGTTCGGTAAAGTGGACCGCGAAATTATTCGCGAGCGTTTCCATACCCCCCACCATCGGCTTAAAAACCGGGGTGGAGATTAGAATCTTCATAAAGTCAGGTTATAGGGCAAGCCACCTTCAGTAGCCGGTAACGGTCCAGTAAAGTTTGGAGCATAGGCCTCTGGTTACAGTGCGTTTTCTTCGCCCTTTACGAAAGCGTTATAGGCTGTCATAATCACGCAGCGAATGTCCATCAGTATGCTCCAGTTCTCGAGGTACCAAACGTCGTATTCTACGCGCTTTTCCAT
The DNA here is from genome assembly GCA_049650785.1 of Lewinella sp. Lineage (GTDB taxonomy): Bacteria > Bacteroidota > Bacteroidia > Chitinophagales > Saprospiraceae > Neolewinella. The sequence goes on from JBASAV010000285.1 coordinate 2,732, forward strand.
CTTCCACACCTCGTCGGTAGGACCCCGGTAGCCGTTGATCTGAGCCAGACCAGTAACGCCAGGCTTCACCTTATGGCGGATCATGAACTTGTCAATCAGTCTAGAGTACTCTTCCGTGTGCTTCAGCATGTGGGGGCGTGGGCCGACTACCGACATCTCACCGGTAAACACGTTGATGAATTGAGGAAACTCGTCCAGGCTGGTTTTGCGGAGGAAAGCACCCACTTTGGTAATCCGGTCATCATTCCGGGTAGCCTGCTTGCTGTCCGAGCGGTCATTGACGCGCATGGAACGGAATTTCCACATCCGGAAAACATTATTGAGGTAACCCGTCCGTTCCTGACGGAAGAAGATGGGCCCCGGATCCTCCAGGTAGATGGCGATAGCTACGATAGGCATCAGTATCGGGAAGATGAATAGCATCACCATCGAGCTTACCACCAGGTCAAAAACCCGCTTCATCACCTTGTTACGCAGCGCCGTGAGGGGCTCTTCCTTCAGCGTCAACATGCTGAGGTCACCCAGTTGCTGGCTCTTGTAGGTGCGCGGGAACATGGTGGTCTCTCGGGGAGCTACCTCTACATCTATGAATTGCGTCTCGCAGATGTGCATGATCTCCCGCTCCTGCTCGAGGGTAAGGTCGCTGTAGAAAAAGATAAGCTTATCGATATTTGGTTGACCCTCCAAATAATTTTTGAGGTCATGATAGCCGCCAATGTTGCTAACATTCGCGTGTGGAGTATTGCCAAAGCGACCGACGAGTTCCGCACTGCCGGGGAAGCAGTAGTCGAATGCCTTGAAGAGTTGCTGTAAGTTTTCGGCCTTTCCACCTACAATGACGTAGCGGAACTTTTCGAAAGGGCTTTCCTCGCGCAGGCGGTGGAAGACCCTTCCCGTGGATACAAGCATCAACGCTAATCCGTGCGCCAGCAAGATGAAGGGCGTATGGGGGGCTTCGCCAAGAATGTTGTAGTAAAAAAGGGAGGTGAAGGCCAAAAGAAAAACGATAATCTTAAAGACCTTGGATAACTGTTGCTCCATTCTTACTCGCTCGTACCATCGGTAGGCGTTAAAGTAGATGCACAACCAACCCCAAGCAATATTGACGAACACAACTAAAGCCACGTTACGCCCGGTTATCGCAGAACTGTAATCGAAAATGCCATAAGTGATCAAGCTCGCTATAAAAAACGAAAGGTTGATAAGAATAAAATCCGTCGCTATCAAATCATAGCGATGCGGCGTCGACCGCATAACCCGGGTATGCGGGGATGCGGCTAACTGGGATGTGAGTTCCATGAATTGTGTTGTTTAGTGTTCAGTGTCAAAATCTGTCGAAAACCTAAAAGAATATTTCGCTTATCTAATTTCTCTGCGGCGAAGGTGAGTGCTCCACTACAATCGTTGGCCCGTTGGCCGTTTAAAATTTCTCTCAGACCTGTTTCCAGGGCATCTACGTCCTCGGGAGCTACTAAGGTTCCCAGGTGGTTGTCTTTTACCTGCTCGTACAAAGTCGTGCCTTCGTCGGCAGTTATTAGTGCATGTCCTCCAACAGCCAGAATGTTTGTCAATTTCGAAGGCATCACTAGATCCGCTGCCGCCTTCTTCTGTAAAACAAGGTGTACATCAGCCGCAGCAAGGGTTGCCGCGAGTTGAGATAGTGGTTGAAGGGGTTTAAACGTCAGGTTGGGAAGTTTTCTTTGCCGAGCATCTGCGACAAGGCGCGCTTTCGCGCCTCCCTCCCCAATAATAAGGAATTGCAGATTAGGAACGTGGCGCATTCGATCGGCTAACTCAATAACGTTTTCCAATCCTTGCTTTTCGCCCAAATTACCGGCGTAAAGTATAAGGCGATCTTCTGGGGGTATGTTCCAGGCAGTACGGGCTGATTCACTGCGATCAACCGGAAACACTAGGTCACCATCTACCCAGTTGGGGAAAAGAACGATATCGTCGGCTGGAATACTTTTCTGGGCGATCTTTCGAAGCATCCCCTGGCTAATAGTAGAAACCGTAGTCACCCGGTGAAGCAGCCACTTCTCCGCCCTCTCCAGCAAACGCAGCAGCCACTGCTGCTTGATGATGCCGAGATCGCGGGCCGCGTCAACTTGCAGATCCTGAATATGATTAAGCACCCGCGTCCCTCGCAGCCACTTGTGTATGAGCGAGGGGAAGCCCAAATCAAAGGGTGGACTGATGCAAATAATCTGATCGTAGGAGCGAAAGTAGCGGGGAATCCAATATCGCATTGAGCTGAGCACGAAGCTAAACTCATGTAGAATGCGTCGCATCCCGGTCACCTCCTTGGGTACGTATAGCGGGCAGCGGTGTACAGTGACCCCTTCAATTGATTCGGTGTAAAAGCCTCTATCGTATCCTTCTTTGATTTCCCACTGCGGATAATACGGAGGTGCCGTTATGACCTCCACATCGTCGCCGGCGGCGGCGAAGAAAGAAGCCATTTCACCCGTGTATTTACCGATACCGGTAAGTTCGGGGGCGTAGTTTATGCCGTATATAAGTATTCTCACATCAATAAAAATGGCCGGAAAAAACCGGATCGCAATTAGGGTAAGCCGAAGGGCTCGACTGGGATTATGGTTGCAATACTACCGGGGAGAACCGGCTACTCTATCCTTAATTATTCGTGCGGGAGATCCCATACAGATTTTTCCTGCGGGCAGATCCTTGTAGACGGAAGATCGGGCACCGACTAATGTGCCGCGGCCTATCCGCACTCCAGGTCCTACGAAGACATCCGTCGCGATCCAGCATTCTGGTTCTATATAAATAGGCCTGCTGAAGATCGGAAAGTCAAGCGCCTCCGGGTCATGGCTACCTGTACAAAGATATGACTTTTGGGAGATAACGGCGTTGTTTCCTATTTCGATCTGTCCCAGGCTGTACAGCACCACATCATCACCAATCCAGGCGTGATCCCCGATGGAAACCTTCCAGGGAAATTGCGTTCTTACAGTTGGACGAATAATTACTCCGCGGCCGACCTTGGCTCCGAATCTTTTCAGCAGCCAGCGCCGCCAGCCATACAGGAACTGCGGAGAGGGACGAAAAAGAACAGCTTCCACGATCCACCACAGTTGAACGTACCAGCCCGGCCGACCACGAAAATCATCCGGTAAGCGAAACTTGCTAAGATCCTGATAAATTGGCTCCGTCACGCCGTTGCAGTTTCCTGGTCAAGAAAGAGGTTTACGTCCAGGTCATATTTATCTTTCACTACCTCCTCTAAAGGGCGTGTAGTCATCTCCCGCTTAATCTCAAAGATGGTTGAGTCGACCAGGAAACGGAACCAGAATCCCTGCAGAAAGTGGAAGATCAGACCTTCCTTACCGTCGAGAAATCCTAGCTTGATTACGTAGCGATGAAACAGGTAAAGGAAACTACGCAAGAACAAGGGTGACCGTTGAAAAACGCGGCTTTTCAGCCAGCGTTTTCGTTCGATTGGATTCCCCAGCAGACGGGCATTTACCTCGCCGGTTTCCTTTTCCGCTAAAATGGATTCTACGGCTTCAAAGACCGCCCAACGAGCGTGGGATACGGTAAAGTCCCGCAAGCTGCTCATTACGCCGTCCTCCAGGTCGGCACCGTTGGCCGCTAGTTCCGTTGTGCCTTCCACTACGAAGTGCTGGTCGTAAACTTTATTTTCGCAGTGCCCCAGGTGTTTGCGGTACAGGCGGAGGTGGTAAATGGGATGATAGCCACCGTACTTGATCCATCGGCCCATAAAAATGGCGCGTCGGGCAAACATGTATCCATCGACGCCGGGCCGGGTGGGGTCGAAGGACTCGTTGATCCAGGTGACCATTCCCGGAGTTAGACGTTCCCCGGCATCCAAATGCAACACCCACTCACTGTCAAAGGGAACGTTTTCTTGCGCCCAGTTTCGTTGGGCGGCGTAGTTTTTGAAGGGGTGTTGGACGTAGCGTACGCCGCGCTCTTCGAGAATGGCCAGCGTTCGATCGGTGGAAAAGGAATCCACCGCGAATATGGGGGCCTTGACCCCCTCAAGCGAATCCAGGCAGTTGCCAATATTAGTCTCCTCATTGAAGGTGAGAATGACAACGGTTAGTGCGGTTTCCATGAGAGGATTTTTTGGTAGGCGTCTTCCCACTCGGAAACGTTAGCATGAATACTAAATTCCTCCCGGGCAAGTCGGTAGGCATTTTCGTTCATTTGCTTAAGTTCCTCGGGGGGCAAATTGAGAATACGAGCAACCGTTTTTTCCAGGCTTTCCGGATCGTTAGGTACCCAGTAACCCGCGTGATGCTGCTCGAGTATCTCCCAGGGCGTGCCGGTTGAAGCTACCGCCGGTGTACCCTGAGCTAAACCTTCCATCACTACGATTCCAAAATTTTCGGTGTGTGATGGCATGAAGGTAAACCAGGCGGCGGCAAGCAACTCCTCTTTCTCCCGACCGTCCCGGTGGCCCAGGAAGCGTATCCGCTGACTCAGTCCCTTCTTTTCCACCAGGTTGACGAGCATGCGTCCGTAGTCATTATAGTAGTCGCCCACGATCTTCAACGTGAATTCACTAGACAGGAAGGGCTGCGACCGGGACAGTGCTTCAATCAGATTTTCGATGGCTTTTTTAGGATCGATGCGGCCGATGTACATGAAGTATTTTTCCTTCGGCGTCTCAATCCGTTCCGGCAGCTCCATATAGTTTGGAATCTGAATGACCTTTGACTCCTCACCAAAGTTCCGGCGGATGTAATCTGTTTCCGCATCGCAAGTTGAGTGGAACCAAAGAAGTTTCTTGTCCACAAACCGGTTGATGAAGGAGATGACGGCCTTCTTTCGCTGCGGGGAGCGGAGGAGCATCGGGGGGTCTAGGTCCCCCCGGGATGACCAAAGCATCGGTTTACGGTAAAACTTACTGTTGATCACCGCCATCAGAAACGATGAAGGGTACGTGATCATGGACAGGTGCAATACGTCTGCTTCCCGGAGTTGCTTCAGGGATCTTCGAATGACACCTATGGGCAGATAGTGAATGGGGTTGCGGGTATACACCACCTTGCCATAATCCGTATCCAGCCAGCGTCCGCGAGGCATGGGCAATGACTGACCACGGTCCGTAGTGGAAATGATGGGTTGGTGTCC